>NZ_JBEXUE010000027.1:0-39916 GCF_040614275.1 Streptosporangium sp. NPDC006013 | reverse complement strand
AACGCCGGACCGCGTCCGGCGTTCCCCAGGTGCGGAGATCGGCGACCGCCGGTGTCGGAGCCGCTGTGCGGGGCACGGTGGGCGAGAACGGTGGACGAGGCCGCGAGAACGTGGGGACGAGGAGGGGCGCATGGCGACACGGCCGCAGTTGACGGGACGGGCCGCGGTCCTCGCGATCGTGGTGTGCGCGATCGCCATGAGCCTCGCCTACCCCATCAGGGAGTACGTCGCCCAGCGCCGCCAGATCGCCCAGCTGGAGCAGGAGAAGGCCAGGGAGATCGCCGCGATCAAAGCCCTGGACGACCGCCACAAGCAGCTCCTGGACCCCGGTTTCATCAAGCGGCAGGGCAGGGAGCGGCTCTTCTACTGCGACCCCGGGCAGAAGTGCTACGTCGTCATGGGCGAGTCGCCCGCGCCGGGCAGGAACACGGCCGGTGAGCGGCGGGCGGTCGCCAAACCACCGTGGTACGAGACGCTGTGGGACTCGGTCAAGGCCGCCGACAGTGGCACCGGGCAGAAGGCGGCCAGGGCCGCCGGGTGACGCCGATACCCTGGTTGTCATCTTCTTGGGGGTGTCACGAATGGTTGATGACCGCGACGTGGCGGCGGTGGAGCGACAGCTCGGCCGGGCGCCGCGAGGACTGCGAGGGGTGGCGCACCGCTGCCCGTGCGGGCTGCCCGACGTCGTCGAGACCGCACCGAGACTGCCCGACGGATCGCCCTTCCCGACCCTGTTCTACCTCACGTGTCCCAGGGCCGCCTCGGCCATCGGCACGCTGGAGACCTCGGGGATGATGCGGGAGATGCAGGCCAGGCTCGCCGACGATGCGGAGCTGGCCGAGGCCTACCGGGCCGCCCACGAGGACTACGTGGCGCGCCGTGACAAGGCGGCCGCCGCGGACGGCCTGGAGCCGCTGCCCCGCGACATGCAGAGCACCGGGGGCATGCCCACCCGGGTCAAATGCCTGCACGCCCTGGTCGGGCACGAGCTCGCGGTGCCGGGGAGCAACCCCTTCGGCCGTGAGGCCCTTGACGCGCTCGGCGAGTGGTGGGCCGCCGGGCCGTGTGTGGACGTCGAGGACGTAGAGGAGAGCAAGTGATCCGCGTCGCCGCGATCGACTGCGGTACCAACTCCGTCCGCCTGCTCATCGCCGAGGTCGGCAGGGACAGGCTGATCGACGTCGAGCGCCGAATGGAGATCGTCCGGCTGGGGCAGGGGGTCGACGAGACCGGCAGGCTGGCGACGGACGCCCTGGAGCGTACGTTCACCGCCATGCGCGGCTATGCCGAGCTCATCGACCGGCACGCGGCCACCTCGGTCCGTGTGGTCGCCACCAGCGCGACGAGGGACGCCGCAAACCGGCAGGACTTCGTGGACGGCGTACGTGAGATCTTCGGCGTCGAGCCCGAGGTGATCACGGGCGTCGAGGAGGCGGAGCTGTCGTTCGTCGGGGCCACCCGCGAGCTGGTGCGGTTCTCGCCCGAGACGGGACTGCCCGCACCCGAAGGCACCCGCCCCCCGTACCTCGTGGTCGACATCGGCGGCGGCTCGACCGAGTTCGTGCTCGGCTCGACGCATGTGGAGGCCGCGTTCTCCGTTGACATCGGGTGTGTCCGGCTGACCGAGCGCCACCTGCGCGGCGCGGGTGACCCGCCGTCGGCGAAGGCGGTCGAGGCGGTGACCGCCGACATCGACGAGGCGCTCGACCGGGTCGCGGCCGAGGTGCCGGTGGAACGGGCGTTGACGCTGGTCGGGCTTGCCGGTTCCGTCACCACGGTCGCCGGAATAGCGCTCGGGCTGTCTGAATATGATTCGCAGAAAATTCATCATTCGCGAATTACCGCAGGTCAGGTGCATGACATCGCCGGCAGATTGCTTGGAATGACCGTTGAGCAGCGGGCGGCGATTCCCGTCATGCACCCCGGCAGGGTCGACGTGATCGGGGCGGGCGCGCTCATCCTCGACCGGATAGTGACCCGTTACGGTTTCGGCGATGTGGTCGCCAGCGAGCGCGACATCCTCGACGGCATCGCGTGGTCCGTAGCCACCTCATAACAAGACCTAGACAATTCACCCGTTTAGGGAGTATTGAGGAAAGCTTCCCGTTTATGGTTAGGTAAAGAAGCTTTAGTGGGACTTTGCCGTGGGCCCGGCACAGCTTGTTGTCGGGGCGGCAACCGTCTCCAGGGCGAATCTTGCTTCCCAACGAACGGAGCATCCCCTCATGAAGTCCGGACTAGCACGAAAGCTAGCCGCAGCAGGAGCCAGCGCGGCCATGCTGGCAACCATGGCAGTAGGCATGCTGGCCACGCCCGCAGCGGCGGCCAGTGGATCGGGTCAGACGGTCGCGGCCGTCGCCAAGCCGAAGCCGAAGCCCGCGGTGTGGGCGGGCACTCCCAAGGCGTCTCCCTCGAGGTACGAGGGTGAGTGCCCGGTCAAGGTGACCTTCTCCTCGAAGATCAAGGTGAAGGCCGTCAAGGCCAAGACCACCGTCGCCTACCGGTGGTTGCGCGGAGACGGATCCAAGGGCAAGGTCCAGACCTTCACCCTCCGCGGCAAGGGCGTCAAGAGCTTCACCGTCAAGGAGAAGGCGACCTTCAAGGGCGACGTCAAGGGCTGGCAGGCCATCCAGCTCCTGGCTCCGCGTGCCGCCACCTCCGCGAAGGGCTACTTCTCGGTCTCCTGTGGCGCCGGTGAGGACGACCACGAGGTCGTCAGGCCCGGTGTCGGTGCGCAGGTGTGGGTCGACGAGGGTAACTGTCAGGCGACCCTGATCGGTCGGATCAACACCTCCGACTCCCGCTGGGTGCGTTACCAGTGGGTCGTCAACGGCCGCGTCGTCGACCGTGACGCCGTTCGCGTCAACGGTTCGCGCAAGGTCTTCCACGTGATCAAGCCCCATGACGACTTCAGGGGCTGGGCCGCGCTGGAGATCATCGACCCGGTCGAGACCTCGTCCAACCGCGCCTACTTCAAGATCTGGTGCAAGGACACGTCGCCGAGGGTCGAGGCGTCCGTCGACAGCCTGTCGGACTACAAGGGCACCTGCCCGGTGAGCCGTACGTTCACCGGCGCGATCAGCGTCTCGCACGGCGGCACTGTGAAGTACCGCTGGGTCCGCGACGGTGTCGCGGGTGACTGGCAGAACGCCTACTTCAGCGGTCACGGCTCGCAGCGCCAGATCGTGTCCGACACCTGGACCGCCTCGGCGTCCGGCGACGCCAAGCGGGCGATCGAGATCTACGGCGGCCCGACGAGCGGCACCGTGGTGGGTAAGGTCACCTGCGAGCCCGCTCCCGCTCAGACTCCCGCTCCCGACGCGACTCTTCCCGCCTGATGGCCTGACAGTCGCGACAGCGCGCCCGGCGGCTGACGCCGGGACGTGTCCGGAGTGAAACAGGCGGCGTCCGCACCCAGCGGGCGCCGCCTGTCGCCTTTCCTCCCCGGCGGGCCTGCGGGAGGCAAGAGGCCCGGTGGGCTTCACGGTCTCCCGCATCGGGCACCATCGGATTCATGACCTGTGTTCCTCCCGGATCCGGCTGGCCCGGCGATCCCGCCCAGCCCGACACCCCCGTCGCCCACGACCCCGCCGAGGTGCGCGAGCTCGCGGAGAAGAGCGGCAGCCTCGCTGAGCTCACGGCCGCGCAGTCGGTCTGCAGGGCCTGTCCACGCCTGGTGGAGTGGCGCGAGGAGGTGGCGACGGTCAAGAGGCGGGCGTTCGCCGAGGAGACCTACTGGGGCCGGCCCATCGCCGGATGGGGCGCGGAGCGGCCCGAGATCCTGATCGTCGGACTGGCCCCGGCGGCGCACGGCGGCAACAGGACCGGGAGGATCTTCACCGGCGACCGCAGTGGTGACTGGCTGTTCGCCTCGCTGTACCGGACGGGGCTGGCCGTACAGGAGACCAGCCTGCACGCGGGCGACGGGCAGCGGCTCGTCGGCGCGCGGATGGTGGCGGCGGTCCGGTGTGCTCCGCCCGCGAACAGGCCCGAGCCGGCCGAGCGGGCCACCTGCTTCCCCTGGCTGGCCCGTGAGGTCGCCCTGGTCTCGGCGGACGTACGGGTGGTCGTCGCGCTGGGAGGCTTCGCCTGGCAGGCGATCTGGCCCGCGCTGAAGGACGCCGGATACGCCCTGCCCCGGCCGAGGCCGCCCTTCGGGCACGGCGCCGAAGTGGAGATCACCTCCCCCGGGGGAGGTCCCGCGTACCTTCTCGGCTGCTATCACCCCAGCCAGCAGAACACCTTCACCGGCCGGGTGACCGCGCCGATGCTCGACGAGCTCTTCACCAGGGCGAACGCGCTCCGCAACTTGTGAACTCAATCACAATCAGAAGATCGACAGGAATTTTCGCAAGAAGAGGGGATGTTTCTAGCCGTCGGCGGAAATTTCGGATAAGTTGCCAGGCTTGCGGCTGGCGCGACCGGGGTCACGCACGTATGCTTGTGAAAGGTTTCACAAGCCTCGAGACTTAAGGAAGGCGTCGAAGTGGACCGCAACTCCAAGCACATCGTGGTGGTCGGTGGAGGCTATGTCGGCCTTTACACCGTGCTGCGCCTGCAGCACACGCTCCGCAAGGAACTGCGCGAAGGAAGCGTGCGAATCACTGTCCTCACCCCCGAGTCCCACATGACCTACCAGCCCTTCCTGCCCGAGGCGGCCGCCGGAAACCTCTCGCCCCGGCATGTGGTCGTCCCGCTCAGGAGGGTGCTCTCGAAGGCGACGATCCTCAACGGCAAGGTGACCAAGGTCAACCACGCCGCCAAGAGCCTCACCTTCGCGCCCAACGTCGGCACGGCGCACGAGATCGACTACGACATCGTGGTCATGGCCGCGGGCTCGATCTCCCGTACGCTCCCCATTCCGGGCCTGGCCGACGCCGCGATCGGTTTCAAGACCGTCGGCGAGGCGATCGCGCTGCGCAACCGGGTGCTTGAGCTCCTCGACCGGGCCGAGAGCGACGGCGACGAGGCCCTGCGCAAGCGGGCGCTGACGTTCGTCGTGGTCGGCGGCGGCTTCGCGGGCGTCGAGGCGCTCGCGGAGCTGGAGGACATGGCGGTCGACGCCACCCGCTACTACCGCAACATCTCCCGCGAGGACATGCGCTGGGTCCTCGTGGAGGCCACCGACCGCATCCTGCCCGAGGTCGGCCCCGAGATGGGCAAGTGGACCGCCGAGCAGCTGCGCGAGCGCGGCATCGAGGTCAAGATGAACACCCGGCTCGACTCCTGCGAGGGCGGCCTGGTCAAGCTCTCCGACGGCGACGAGTTCGAGTCCGCCACCATCGTGTGGACCGCCGGGGTGAAGCCCAGCCCGGTGGTCAACGCCGGAGACCTGCCCCTCGACGAGCGTGGCCGGATCAAGACGAGCACCCGGCTGACCGTGGTCGGCGTCGAGGACGCCTACGCGGCCGGAGACGTGGCGGGCGTGCCCGACGTGACCAACCCGGGCCAGTACTGCGCGCCCAACGCCCAGCACGCCGTACGGCAGGCCAAGGTCCTCGCCGACAACATCACCCGCAGGCTCCACGGGAAGGAGCAGGTCGACTACCGGCACAGGTATGTCGGCTCCGTCGCGGGGCTGGGCCTGCACAAGGGGGTCGCCAACGTCTACGGGATCAAGCTCCGCGGGCTTGCCGCGTGGTTCATGCACCGCACCTACCATCTGTCGCGGGTGCCCACGATCAACCGCAAGGTCCGGGTGACGGCCGACTGGACCCTGGCGCTCTTCTTCAAGCGCGAGACCGTCTCTCTCGGAGAGATCGAGGAGCCACGTACGGAGTTCCGCGCCGCGGCGACGACCTGAGCCTCTCCGGGGGTGGACACTCGCGTCCACCCCCGGATTCGTCGTTGCCGGCGGTGTGCTATTCCTTGACCGGGTTCCCGAATCCAGGGCGGGTCCGTAGATTTGGAGCAGTGAGTCATGCGACGGTTGGCTTGAGCAGTTACGCATGAGTGGTCCGTTACGTATGATTAGGCGCCCCCGTAGCCCAATGGCAGAGGCAAACCCCTTAAAAGGGTTCGAGTGAGGGTTCGAGTCCCTCCGGGGGTACCGCATTGCCCATTCGACAATCGGTCCGTGACCAGTGCAAATGCGGTCACGGGCCGATTTTTCTTACTGCTTGGGATTCGGTGGGACCCTGGTATAAAATAGTAACCATGGGAAACGAGGCGAACCTGGAGCCGATGCTTCGGGCCAATGGGATCGCCCGGCAAGTGATCGATCACATCGGGGACAAGTGGTCCCTGCTGGTGATCGCGGCCCTGGGGCACGAGGCCCAGCGGTTCTCCCGGCTCAAGGCGCGGATCGAGGGGATCAATCAGCGCATGCTGACCCGGACGTTGCGGGCACTGGAGCGCGACGGCATCGTCGAGCGCAACGTCTATCCGACCTCGCCGCCCAAGGTGGAATACGTGCTCACCCGGATCGGCCGCGACCTCTCGGTCACCGTGACCGGTCTCTGCGAGTGGGCGCGCCGCAACCTCGACGAGGTCGAGGCGTCGCAGCGCCTTTTCGACGAGAGATCGGCGAAGGAGATGTGAGGTCCGGGAACCAGACGCGCCGACCGTTCGTTGGCAACATCGGCGGTAGCCGTACGGTCACTTGAACAACATGGATATCAGCACGATACGGCCGTGTGACAACCGATCTAATACGCTGATCGCGTAGGTCGCAGCGTGGAGGCAGCGATGGAGAGCAAGAACCCCGTATTCAGTCGGCAGGCCAAGGGGAATCAGCAGGGATGGGGCATGCCGACCCCCACCCCTGACCAGCTTCAGGGAATGTACAACACGCCGTCGTACGCGCCGCCCGCACAGCGGACGATGACGATCGACGACGTGGTCGTGCGTGGCTTCATCACGCTCGGCACGCTCGTTGTCTCGGCGGCGGTCGCCTGGGCGCTCAACCTCGGTATGGTCGCGGCGATCGTCGGCGTCATCGTCGGCCTGGTGCTGGCCCTGATCATCTCGTTCAAGCAGAGCACCAACCCCGCGCTGATCCTCGGCTACTCGGTGGCGTACGGCGTCGCCATCGGCGTGATCAGCCACGTTTACAACAACCTGTACAGCGGCATCGTCTTCCAGGCGGTGCTCGGCACGGCCCTGGCGTTCGGTGCCATGCTGACGGTCTACGCGTTGCGCATCATCCGGGTGACGCCGAAGTTCACCAAGTTCGTGGTGGCCGCGGGTCTGGGCCTGATGGGGCTCATGCTCGTCAACCTGCTCGCCGGCTTCTTCATCGAGGACGGCATCGGCATCCGCTCCGGTGGTCCGCTGGCCTACGTGTTCAGCATCGCCGCGATCCTCATCGGCTGCTTCTTCCTGCTGCTGGACTTCGACGAGGTCGAGCGCGGGGTGCGGTCCGGCGCCCCGGAGAAGTACTCGTGGCTGATGGCCTTCGGCCTGACCGTCACCCTGGTCTGGATCTACCTGGAGATCCTGCGCCTGCTGAGCTACTTCTCGAGTAGCGACTGACCGTGACGCCAGGAGGCCCCGCCGGATTCGATCCGGCGGGGCCTTCTTTTTTTCTGAGCGGATGTGTGAGTGAACGGAAGGCAACGGGGGATAGACGAACCGCGACGAGAGAGAGCATCTCGGGGCTTGCCATCTGCGCTTTCGTGATGCACTGTCGAGCAAAGGAGCCTATCCGTGGAGGTGCCCATGTCGTTGAACCACTCAATGGAGACGCAGAGCAAGCTGATCGCAAGGGTCCCGGATATCACGGGACGTGCACTCCCCGAGTGGTTCCGAGCAATCGACAACGGTCCGTCGTTCCTTCGCTGTGATGAGCGCGCCACCTGGCTCGCGGACGAGCACGGGCTGTCCCACGGCTATGCCGCCGCCATAGTGCACGAGCACGAGCGGCACCGCCGTACCCGCCACCTGTAAGTCGACTATCTTCGCCAAGCCCGCGCCACCTTGGTGGTGCGGGCTCTGTCATGTGCGCCATGATGAGCTCATGGATCATGAAAAGGCGCGCGGATTCATCCGCGCCAACCATCGCGCGGTCATGCTGACCTCGCACGCGGACGGACGCCCGCAGCTCTCCCCGGTCACCGTGGGGCTCGACGCGGAGGGGAACCCGATCGTCAGCACCCGGGAGACCGCGGCCAAGGTCCGCAACCTGCGTAGGGACCCGCGACTCTCGCTCTGCGTGACCACCGACGCCTTCTTCGGCGAATGGATCCAGATCGACGGCACCGCGGAGATCATCTCGCTTCCCGAGGCGATGGAGACCCTGGTCTCCTACTACCGCGACATCTCCGGTGAGCACCCCGACTGGGACGACTACCGGGCCGCCATGGAGCGGGACCGACGGGTGATCGTGAAGATCACGATCACCCGTGCCGGCCCCGACGTCCACGGCTGACCGGGGCCTCGGGGATCAGTCCCGGCCCCGGCCTCAGCTGAGGCGTTCCAGGACCATGGCCATGCCCTGACCGCCGCCGACGCACATGGTCTCCAGCCCGATCGACCTGTCGTGGAAGGCGAGGCTGTTGATCAGGGTGGAGGTGATGCGGGCCCCGGTCATCCCGAAGGGATGGCCCACCGCGATGGCGCCGCCGTTGACGTTGAGCCTGTCGATGTCGATGCCGAGATCCTGGTAGGACGGGATGACCTGGGCGGCGAACGCCTCGTTGATCTCGACGAGGTCCACGTCGCCGATGGACATGCCCGCCCTGGCCAGGGCCTGCTTCGAGGCCTCGACAGGGCCCAGGCCCATGATCTCGGGGGACAGGCCGGTCACGCCGGTGGAGACGATCCGGGCGAGCGGGGTGATGCCGAGCTCGGCTGCCCTGGTGTCGCTCATCACGATCACCGCGGCGGCGCCGTCGTTCAGCGCGCAGCAGTTGCCCGCGGTGACCGTGCCGTCGGGCCGGAAGACCGGTTTGAGGGTCGAGACGGCCTCGTAGGTGGTGCCGGCGCGGGGGCCGTCGTCCTTGCTCACCACGGTTCCGTCGGGCAGGGTCACCGGGGTGATGTCCTTCTCCCAGAAGCCGTTGGCGATGGCCTTCTCCGCCAGGTTCTGGGACCGGACGCCGAACTCGTCCTGCTCCTGCCGGGAGACGCCCTTCAGCCCGGCCAGGTTCTCCGCGGTCTGGCCCATCGCCACGTAGATGTCGGGCAGCAGGCCGTCCTCGCGCGGGTCGTGCCAGACCTCACCGCCGCCCTCGGCGGCCCTGGCCGAACGGGCGCGGGCGTCGTCGAACAGCGCGTTCTGCGTGTCGGGCAGCGAGTCCGAGTTGCCCTTGGCGAAGCGGGAGACGCACTCCACACCCGCCGAGACGAACACGTCGCCCTCGCCCGCCTTGATCGCGTGCAGCGCCATCCGGGTGGTCTGCAGGGAGGACGAGCAGTAGCGGGTCACGGTGGTGCCGGGCACGCTGTCCAGACCGAGCAGGGTGGCGACCACTCGGCCGATGTTGAAGCCCTGCTCGCCGCCCGGCAGGCCGCAGCCCAGCATGAGGTCGTCGATCGTGGTCGGGTCGAGTTGAGGGACCTTGGCGAGCGCGGCCTGGATGATCTGTGCTGTCAGGTCATCGGGGCGGATCTCCTTGAGGGACCCCTTGAAGGCGCGTCCGATGGGCGAGCGCGCGGTCGCGACGATGACTGCCTCGGGCATGTGGCTCTCCTGGGTTCGTATCTGCTCCTCCAGCGGAGCGTACCGTGCGGTATGCCCGAAGCCACGCCCAGGGCGGCATTGAAACAGAACTTTGTACTGGATGCACAGTGCCCCGTCCGGGGACGGGGCACTGTCGCGAGTCGACCGCCCTCGCGGGCTGCGGATGTCGCGCCCGGTGCCGGTCTCACACATCGGCCGCGGATGTCAGCCGTACATGCCGGGCGAGGTGCCGTCGCCGTCCTTGATCCCGTGGAGGCCGCCCTTCTCGTCGCGCCACATCCGCCAGCCGTTCTGGCTGCCGGTGAACCAGGCGGGCGGGACGCCCGGGCCGGACACCCGCTTGCCGTCGGCCAGCCTGAACTCGCACAGCGAGGCCACCGAGTAGAACCCGGAGTTCTGGCCCTTGAGCGCGAGCGGTTTGGGATCGGTCGCGCAGAAGGACCAGCCGTGCTCGTCCTTGACATCGGCGTTGCGGCCGGTGGAAAGGTCGAACGTGTTGCCCGGCTTGTCGTGTCGCAGGAAACCGACCTTCTCCATCCGGGGTGGGAAGGCCAGCCACCAGCCGGACTCGGGAACCTGCTCGGCGGAGATCTGGCCGAGCACCCGGCCGCTGTCGGCCTCCAGCCGGGCGAACCCGCCGTACTGGCCCTGCTGGTCGACCGGGCGGACCACCGGTGCGAAGCCGGGGCTGCCGCTGGGATAGACGCGGACCACCGACGGGCGCATCCAGTTGACGGTGCCGTCGGCGAGCTTGACGGAGAACAGGCCGAAGGCCGAGACCTTGCTCGTCTTCGGGTTGGTGTAGGGGGCGACGTACCCGACGAGGTTTCCCGTCGTCGCGCCGAAGGACCAGCCGCCCGACAGGTCGACCCCGGAGCCGAGGGCCTGCTCGACGGGGACCCGCCAGATGACCTTGCCGGTCTTCAGGTCGTGCGACTCCAGGACGGGATGGCGGGCGAGGCGGAGGAAGACCACGCGGGAGGTGTCGGACCACTCGACCTCGGCGATGCCGGGGAGCTTCCACGCGATCCTGCCGGTGACCGGATCGAGCACGACGACGCGGGCGCTCGCGAGCGCGGTGTGCTCGGACACGCACACGAAGGCTCCGCATCGCTGGGGGCCGAAGGTGGAGTGCACCGGGCGGCTCCATCTGCGTGCCCCGGTTCTGGCGTCGAGGCCGACGAGCGTGGCCTTCCAACGCCCCCGCCTGGCGGGGTCGACCGTCACCGCGACGGTCTGCCCGGTGGCGGTCTCGACGATCGCGGGAGCGGGCACCCCCATCCCCGGCAGGCGGCCCGCCATGGTCGAGGGGTGGGACCACAGCTTCCTGCCGGTGGCGAGGTCGACGGCCACCGCCTCAAGCGTGCCGTCCGGCTTCATGGAGGTCGTCATGGCGACGCCATCGGCGACGGTGGTGCGGCTGACCGCGTTCACCTCGGTGTTGTGCCAGGTGGGATGGTCAGGGGTGGCCGCTTCACTGCCGGAGCAGCCGCCCAGGGTCAGAGCTCCGGCGAGCACCAGGGCCGGTTTCGCGAGGGGCCGGATCACGGGTATTCCACTCCAATGCGGGCGAGGCGTTACGGCTTCGCGGCGGAGGGTGACCGTGTTCAGGCGCTGTCGGGCCGCTTTCCCGGCCTCCGGCCGAGCAAGGTCACCCATCGTCCCTGGGGTCCGGTCGCTCGACCGGCGACACGGGTCGCGGAGACCTCGGCGCCGGGCTCCTCCGCGGCCTTGGCCGCCGCGAGGTAGATCGACTCAGCGCGCTGGACGCGAGGTTCGGGCCACAGCTCCAACGCACTGCATACGGAAGGTAGCACTGCGTAAGCTATCTGGAGATAGCCTTGGCTAGATGGGTGATAACGATCAAGGCCGAACATCTCCGACGGGTTCATGTCGAACTCCGGCCCCAGCAGGTCCGCGAAGGCCACGGTCCGCCCGCCCGCCTCGACCACGGCGACGGTCTGCGCGGCGGCCAGCTGGCGGCTCCATCGCCTGGTCACCCAGCGCAGCGGCTGCGCGATCGGCCTGACCGTGCCGAGGTCGGGACAGGTGCCCACGACCACCTCCGCCCCCGCCTCCCGCAGCCGCCGGACCGCTTTCTGCAGGTGTCGTACGGCCTGGGCCGGTATGGTCTGCGAGGTGACGTCGTTGGCGCCGATGAAAATGACCGCGATCTCGGGCCGGGCCTTGAGCGCCTCGTCGACCTGGTCGCCCAGCTCCGCGGAGGTCGCCCCCGACCTGCCCGCCACGGTCAGCCGCACCGGCCGCTCGGCGATCACGGCCAGCCCGTTGGCGATCAGCACGGCGGGTGTCTCCGCGGGGTCCGTGGTACCCAGGCCGACGGAGGTGGAGTCACCGAGCATGGCCATCCGGATCGGCTCGCCGCCGAAGGCCCCGTACACGCCGTCGGAAGGCGGTCCGTCCATGCCGTGCGGGCGGCCGACCGCGCGGCGGGCCACCATAGCCTCGGCCAGCAGCAGCCCGTAGGTCACCGCGCCGAGCAGGGTGACGCTTCCCCCTCCCAGTGCGGCCGCCGCGGCGATGCGACGGGCGGCTCGCGCCGTCCCGGGTGTCCAGATCACGTGACGTTGCTCCCTCCGTACGGGGCGGTAGCGTTGCCTTGGAACATGGTCGAGGTCCCGCCACCCCCATGGGACCACGGCGATCAACACAACAAGCTGACAGAGCTTTGGTATTTCGAGGTGATATCCCGGTGCGCGTACATGACTCGCTCGTCGAACTGATGGGCAACACCCCTCTCGTCCGGCTGCAGAAGGTGACGGAGGGTATTTCCGCCCAGGTGCTGGCGAAGGTGGAGTATTTCAACCCAGGCGGTTCGGTGAAGGACCGCATCGCGGTGCGGATGATCGACGCCGCCGAGAAGTCGGGCGAGTTGCGGCCGGGGGGCACGATCGTGGAGCCCACCTCGGGCAACACCGGAATCGGCCTGGCCATCGTGGCGCAGCAGCGGGGGTACAAGTGCCTGTTCGTGGTGCCGGACAAGGTGGCCCAGGACAAGATCGCGGTGCTGCGCGCCTACGGTGCCGAGGTCGTGGTCTGCCCGACGGCGGTCTCTCCCGAGCACCCCGACTCCTACTACTCCGTCTCCGACCGGCTGGCCAAGGAGACGCCGAACGCCTGGAAGCCGGACCAGTACTCCAACCCGAACAACCCGGAGAGCCACTACCACTCCACGGGCCCGGAGATCTGGGAGCAGACCGAGGGCCGGATCACCCACTTCGTGGCGGGCGTCGGCACCGGTGGCACGATCAGCGGCACCGGCCGCTATCTCAAGGAGGTCTCCGGCGGCCGAGTTAAGATCATCGGCGCCGACCCGGAGGGCTCGGTCTACTCCGGCGGCACCGGGCGGCCGTACCTGGTGGAGGGCGTCGGCGAGGACATCTGGCCGGCCACCTACGACACCACGATCTGCGACGAGATCATCGCGGTCTCCGACAAGGACTCCTTCGGCATGACCCGCCGCCTGGCCCGTGAGGAGGCGCTGCTGGTGGGCGGCTCCTGCGGCATGGCGACGGTGGCGGCGCTGCGGGTGGCCTCGCAGGCCGGCCCTGACGACGTGGTCGTGGTGCTGCTGCCCGACGGTGGCCGTGGCTACCTTTCGAAGATCTTCAACGACGAGTGGATGGCCGACTACGGCTTCCTGACCACCTACAGCGACGAGGGCCTGGTCAAGGACGTGCTGACCCGCAAGAACTCCGGTATGCCGGAGTTCGTGCACACCCACCCGTACGAGTCGGTCGACACGGCCATCTCGATCATGCGCGAGTACGGCGTGTCGCAGCTTCCGGTGATGAAGGAGGAGCCGCCGGTCATGGCCGCCGAGGTGGTCGGCTCGATCCTGGAGCGAGACCTGCTGGACGCCCTGTACCGCGGCCGGGTGCGGCCGACCGACCCGCTGGCGGCCCACATGTCGCAGCCGCTGCCGACGCTCGGCGCGGGGGAGCCGATCTCCATCGCCGTCGAGGCGCTGGAGAAGGCCGACGCCGCGGTCGTCCTCGACAACGGCAAGCCCGTCGGGCTGCTCACCCGCCAGGACCTGCTGGCCTTCCTCGCCAACCACTGAGCTCGCCGACCACTGAGCTCGCCAATCACTGAGACCGCCCGAACGCCGGCCGGGAGACCCCGGTCGGGGTTCGGAGCGTCCCTGCGGGTCAGAGGGGGAACTCGGCCGCCACCTCCCAGGCACCGGAATAGGTGGGCCCGGCCACGAGCCTGCCGCCGAGCGCCTCGACGCGCTCGGCCATGCCCACCAGGCCGAAGCCGCCGCCGAGGTGGGAGATCCTGACATCGGACGCCGAGCCGTAGTTGCGCACCCGCAGCCGCACGGCGTCCCCGGCCGTGTTCTCCCGGTTCCCCGGCTCCCAGCCGTTCCCCGCGCGCCTGCTCTCGGCCCAGGCGCGCAGGTCGGAGCCGTCGGTCAGCCTCAGGTCCGCCTCGACCCAGCCGGTGCCGGGAGCATGCCGGCGGACGTTGGTCAGCGACTCCTGGAGGACCCGGTGGAGGGTGGTCATCACCTCCGGGGCCACGGTGCCGTCGGTGATGCCCTGACCGATGTCGAAGGCGACCTGGGGGCCGGTGGCGGAGAAACGCTCGACCATGGTGCGCATGTCCATGAGCGTGCTGCCCGGTGAGCGGGTGGCCTCGTCCTGCGCGCGGAGCACGCTGACCAGGCGGCGCATCGAGGTCAGCGCGTCGGCCCCGGCGCCGGCGATCGCCTCCAGGGAGGGGATCACGGCCTCCGGCTTCCGCTCGGCGACGACCTTGGCGGCCTGCGCCTGCACCACGATCCCGGTGATGTGGTGGGCGACCAGGTCGTGCAGCTCCCTGGCCAGCTCCAGGCGCTCGGCCCGCCGTACCGATTCCACGGCCTCCCTGCGGCGCTCCTGCTGGAAGCGGAGGTAGGCGCCGATACCGGCGGCGAACGACCAGCTCACGAAGAGCAGGAAGCCGGTGACCACACTGGCGGTCGTCTCGTTCAGGCGTGCACAGGAGGCCTCCAGCACGACCATCGCCGCCAGCGAGAACAGCGCGGCCCGCCGCACCGGCTCGATCGCGCGCAGCCCGCCGACGGTGAGGACCAGCAGCGTTCCGATCTCGGCCAGGCCGGGTCCGCCGTTACCCCCGGCGACGCCGACGGCCAGGCTGCACAGGAACGACACCGTCAGCAGGGCGACGAACCCGCCGACCCGCAGGCGGCGGCGCCACAGCACCGCCGCGACGCCCAGCACACCGCACACCAGAACCGGCCACATCGCCTCCCCGCCCGCGCTCGCCATGATCAGAACGTCGAGCAGCAGGAGCAGGAGGAGCCAGCCGATCAACGCGATCTCGCTGAGCCTTTTGACCCAGTAGACGAGCCGGTTCGTTTCCCCCACGGTCCCAGAGCCTAAACCTGAAGGGGGAGGTGGCGTATCGGCCGTTCGGCTGAGCCGTCCCGGTTCGAACCGGCCCTTCAGCGGAGGCGGTGCCGGGGCGGCCGCACCGATGCTTGAGACGTCGAAGGGGGAGAGGGAAATGACTGTCGTCGGAATTCTGCTGCCGGTCGTCGGCCTGCTGGTCGGCGTCGCCCTGACGCTCGCCGACCCGGTCCTGCTCTCGCGGATCACCGGGGAGCGCGCCGAGGGAGTCACGAAGGGCGGTGCGTAACGGTTGTCCGTGCTCCTCAGGGGGCGGAGTGGTTGTCCGTGCTCCTCAGTGGGGGAGTGCGCCGAGGGAGTCGCGGAGGGCGGTGCGGAGTGGTTGTCCGTGCTCTGTGGGCGCCGATGTTGCGAGTAGCGTTGACCCCATGAACCAAGGATTCGAGACGCTGGCCATCCACGCAGGTCAGGAACCCGACCCCTACACCGGGGCGGTGGTTCCGCCGATCTACGCGGTGTCCACCTACAAGCAGGACGGCGTGGGCGGTCTGCGCGCCGGATATGAGTACAGCCGGTCGGCCAACCCGACCAGGACGGCGCTGGAAGAGGCCATGGCCGCGGTCGAGGGCGGCAGCCGCGGTCTGGCCTTCGCCTCGGGACTGGCGGCCGAGGACACGGTGCTCCGCACGATCTGCAAGCCGGGCGACCATGTCATCATCCCGAACGACGCCTACGGGGGCACCTACCGTCTGTTCGCCAAGGTGCACGAGCGCTGGGGGCTGCACTACGACCCGGTGCCGCTGGGCGACCTGGCGGCGGTGGCGGCCGCGGTGACCCAGAAGACCAGGATCATCTGGGTGGAGACGCCCACCAACCCGCTGCTCGGCATCGCGGACATCGCGGCCCTGGCCCAGCTCGCGCGCGACTGCGGCGCGTTGCTGGTGGTGGACAACACCTTCGCCTCCCCGTACCTGCAGCAGCCGCTGGCGCTGGGCGCGGACGTCGTCGTGCACTCCACCACCAAGTACGTGGGCGGCCACTCCGACGTGGTCGGCGGCGCGCTCGTCGCACGCGACGCCGGGCTGGGCGAGGAACTCGCGTACCACCAGAACGCGATGGGCGCGGTGGCCGGGCCGTTCGACGCCTGGCTGACGCTGCGCGGTCTCAAGACGCTCGGGGTGCGGATGGACCGCCACTGCGCGAACGCCGAGCGGGTGGTGGATCTGCTACTCGCCCATCCGCGGGTCACCTCGGTGCTCTATCCGGGCCTGGCCGATCACCCCGGTCACGAGGTGGCGGCCAAGCAGATGAGGCGCTTCGGCGGCATGGTCTCCTTCCGGATGGCCGGGGGGGAGGCCGAGGCGGTCGAGGTGTGCGACCGGACCAGGCTGTTCACCCTGGGCGAGTCGCTCGGCGGTGTGGAGTCGCTGATCGAGCACCCCGGCCGGATGACCCACGCCTCCGTGGCGGGCTCGCCGCTGGAGGTCCCCGGTGACCTGGTCCGCCTGTCGGTCGGCATCGAGTCGATCGACGATCTCCTCGCCGACCTCACCCAGGCGCTGGGGTAGGAGCGCGGGCGTGCTCAGGCCGGGTTGAACCAGACCATCAGCGCCAGGATGACGATCCAGATCAGCACGATCACGCCGGAGAACGCGGCGATCCGGCCGACCTGAACCTTGGCGTCGTCCTCCGGGCTCTCGCTGGAGAGGACCCGGATGGCGGCGCCCTGGTCGCGGGCCACCATGAACAGCAGTCCCAAGGTGACGATGAAGAGCGTCATGGAGACCGACAGGTAAGGCCTGCCGAGGAACTCGCGGCCCAGCAACAGGCCGAACAGGAAGATCCCCAGGGAGGCGAAGCCGTAGATACGGGTGGTCTTGTGCAGGTAGCGCAGGACGTCGACGTTCTTGGCACGGATGAATCTGGGAGTGGACATGATGGCGGCGGTCACCGGGCCCAGGGCGAAGATCGAAAAGCCGATGTGCAGCCAGAGCAGCAGGTCTGTCATGCGCCAGACATTAGTCTTCGCCGATCTCTTCTGGGTACGGCTCGCTTGGCCGTCACCGACCTGCAGTGATCTTTTGAAGGAGGTTCCGGTGCGGCGGGCGGGCGGGTCCCGGCCCCTTGGTCATCCCACGGGTGCCGTGAAGACCGGGTCGGCCTGACATCCGGGGGATGTCACTCGCCGTCGATGGTGTCGTGCCTGTCCCGGCCGTGCGGGACCATGCACAACTCGAAGCAGACGCAGACAATGAGCATCAGTGCCACGAGAGTTCCCGCGAGCATCGGACTCATTCCTCCCCCTTGAATTGGTGAACTTTCTTTACTTGGGTAGACGGCGGCAGTCCCGAAGACGTTGTTACGGAAGGGTCACGGTTTGCGGGGTGGCCGATCTTCGAATCCTGCTCTGAGCACACCCGGGGATGAGTAGGATCGAAAGAGCCCGTTCCCGTGTGATGAGACCGGCGGCGAAGTCGTGGTCGTGCCGGGCGGGCCTTCCAGCGAACAGAGATAAGACGGCACGAAGGAGTGCCAGCCGTGGCTGTCAAACACGTTGAGCCGTACACCGAGGAGTGGCGGGACCAGCCGGCCCACTATGCCGGCCTCGTCGTCGAAGCCCTGGGTGACCAGGTCGAGAGCTGGTGGCAGGGGCCCTGTGACCCGCGCACCGTCACCGTCCGCCTGGCCGGAGGCGACGCGCTGGTCTGGGACGAGGAGAGCGGCTGGCGCCGTGGCCGCTACGCGAGCGGTGACCCGGGCACCCCCACGGTCCTCGCCGACGATCGCTATCTCGGCGGCGGCCTCCTGCTCTCTCCCCGGCGGATCCCCTCCGCGATCGCCGACGCCCGCGCGGGTGTCGGCAACAGCACGGCGTGGCGTCCCTGCTACCGCTCCTACCGCCACTACCACGACGGCTTCGACCTGGCGCTCGACGGCTACGCCGACTTCTGGGCCCTCAGGTAGGCCGGGGACCCGTCAGCGCGTGCGGCGGGCCCGCAGGAAGTCGCTGACGACGTACTCTCCCAGGCGGTCGGCGCCGGGAGAGAAGACCCGGCCGCCGTTGCGTCGCCCGACCTCGTTCACGAAATCCTTCAGACGCTCGTCATCGGCGAGCATGAAGACGTTGAGCGTCGCCCTGCGCCGGGTCATCTTGTCGACCTCGGCGAGCGTCAGCTCCAGCGTCTCCTGGGTGGGCGGCCACTCGAAGGCCGCCGAGCCGTTGCGCCGCAGGTGGGCGGTGGGCTCACCATCGGTGACCACGAGCACGACCGGCTCGAAGTCGGGGTGGCGGTCCAGGTGGCGCCCGGCGATCAGCAGGGCGTGGTGCAGGTTCGTCCCCTGGACCATGTCCCACTCCAGGCCCGCCAGCTCGTCGGGCTGCAGCACGCGGGCGTAGTTGGAGAAGCCGATGATCTGCACCGAGTCCTGCGGGAACTTCGAGGCCACCAGCGCCTGCAGCGCCATCGCCGTCTGCTTGGCGGCTGCCCAGGTGCCGCGGAGCGCCATCGAATAGGACAGGTCGACCAGCAGGCAGACGGCCGCCGCCGTACGCCGCTCGGTCTCGGCCACCTCGAAGTCGTCGACGGACAGGGTCACCGCGCCGGTGCTCCCTCCGCGCCGGACGCCGTTGATCACCGTGCGGACCACGTCGATCGGCTGCTCGTCGCCGAACCGCCAGGGCCGTGAGGAGCCGGTGAGCTCACCGGCCGAGCCGGCGTCCACCTGGTCGTGATCGCCGCGGCGTCCGCTCTCCAGGGAGGCGAAGACGCGGCGCAGCGCGGTCTCCCCCAGGCGCCTGACGGCCTTCGGGGTGAGCTCCAGCTTGCCGCGCCGGCGCAGCAGGTAGCCCTGCTGCTCCAGCTCGCGCTCGACCTGCCTGAGCGCCTGCAGGTCGTCGACGGCCGCCCGGCCGAGGGCACGCCGGATCGCGGCCTCGTCGATGTCGTCCATCCGGGCGCCGGGGTAGTCCTGGCGGAGCGCGGCCTCCAGCTGGGTCAGGTCGGCGAGCTCGTCCAGCGCGCTCACCGCGTCGGACATCCCCATCGGCTCGTCGCCGCTCAGCCGCTCCGGGGTGTTCCAGGCGAGGTCGGGGCGGCGGGCGTACAGGGACTCGCCCAGGCGGCGCATCTGCTCGTCCAGCCCGGCCTGGGCGAGCGTCTGCTCGATCAGCCGGCCCAGTTCCTCGCGCTGGGCCGGGGTCAGGGAGGCCAGCAGGCGCTGGGTGGCCGCGGCCCGCCGGGCGAGGGTGTCGACCAGCTCCTCCAGGTTCCGCGGCGACTCCGGAAACATGTCCCCATATTTCGACATGAACTGCTCGAAATCAGCCTGAGTGTGCTCGCCACGGGCATCCCGGTCGAGCATGTCGTTCAGGTCGGACATCATCTCCCTGACCCGCTCCATGGCGGCGGGGTCGGGATTGGCCAGGGCCTGCCGCATGCCGCGGAACTGGCTGTCGAGCACCTCCCCGCGCAGCAGGTCGCGCAGTTCCTCGAAGGTCTGCCTGGCGGCGGCCGAGCGCCACTGGTAGTCCCCCAGTTCCCGGATGGCGCTCGCCGTGTCGTCGGGGAGAGCGGCCAGCTCCGCCTCACGCAGCCTGGCCTCGTCCGAGGGGTCGGGGAACAGCTCGGCCCGCTCCTGGCCGATCGCCTTGTCCAGCAGTGCCCTGGCCCGCTCCAGCGTGCCGTCCAGGCGCCCGCGCTCGCGCAGCTCCCGGCGCCGGCGCCGCACCTCGCGGAGCAGATCGTCCAGCCCGCGCCGATTCTGCGCGCCCGGCAGGCCCTCCTTGAGCAGGTCCCGCAGGGCGTGGGCGGGGTTGGAACCGGACAGGATCGCGTCGCCCATCCGGTCCAGCGCCGAACGGACGTCGTACGGAGGGGCGAGCGGGTCGGGCCCGTCCCGGTATTCGCCATAGCGATAGCTCATGCCAGACACCTCAGGTGCGGTAGGTCGTCGTGCCGTCCACCTCGTCCTTGGAGAGCCGACGCAGGAGGTACAGGCCCTCCAGGGCGAACTCCAGTGCGGCGGCGGCGTGGCCGGGCGACTCGTCGCCGATGCCGAGCTGGGACATGATCTTCGCCAGGCCCTGCACCGGGCCGATCCTGCGCAGCAGCTCGGCCGCCGGGACCGTCACCCCCGACTCGACCTGGACGCCCTCTGCGAACCTGTCCAGCAGCGGGGCCAGGTCCGTGCCGCCGAGCGTGCCGCGGAACGTCTCGGCCACCGCCCTGCGAAGCAGGTGCGAGAGCACCTCGGTCTCCCGGCCCTCCTCGCTGACCTCGAACTCCACCTTGCCGCGGAGCGTGTGCACGATCCCCGGCAGGTCGGCGACCCTGGCCACCGCGTGGTCCTCGCCGGTCAGCGCCGCACGCCGGACGGCTGAGGCGGCCGCGGTCTCGGCCGCGGCGATGGAGAAGCGTGCCGAGACGCCCGAGCGCGCGTCCACGGCGGTGGACTCGCGGACCAGCCGGGTGAAGCGGGAGATCACCTCGATCAGATGGTCGGGCAGGTCGGCGCCCACCTGGTCGAGAGCGGCCTCCTGACGGATCAGCACCAGCTCGGTCTCGATCGAGAGCGGGTAGTGGGTGCGGATCTCGGCGCCGAAACGGTCCTTCAGCGGGGTGATGATCCGGCCGCGATTGGTGTAGTCCTCGGGGTTGGCGCTGGCGATCAGCAGGATGTCCAGGGGCAGGCGCAGGTTGTAGCCCCTGACCTGGATGTCGCGCTCCTCCAGCACGTTGAGCAGCGAGACCTGGATGCGCTCGGCCAGGTCGGGCAGCTCGTTGACGGAGAACACGCCCCGGTTGCTCCTGGGGACCAGGCCGTAGTGGACGGTCTCCGGGTCGCCGAGCGTGCGCCCCTCAGCGATCTTGATCGGATCGATGTCGCCGATCAGGTCGCCGACGGAGGTGTCCGGGGTGGCGAGTTTCTCGCCGTACCGCTCGTCCCGGTGTTTCCAGGAGATCGGCAGTTCCTCACCCGCCTCGTCGGCCAGGCGGCGGCAGCGGACGCACGAGGGCCGGTAGGGATGGTCGTTGATCTCGCAGCCCTCGACGACGGGGGTCCACTCGTCGAGGAGCCCGGTCACGGTGCGGATCAACCGGGTCTTGCCCTGGCCACGCTCACCGAGCAGGACCAGATCATGCCCGGCGAGCAGCGCCCGCTCCAGGTATGGCAGGACGGTGTCGTCGAAGCCCACGATGCCGGGGAACCGCGACTCTCCTGCCCGCAGGCGGGCCAGGAGGTTCTCACGGATCTCTGCCTTTACCGTACGGTGAATATGGCCGCTCGTGCGCAGCTCGCGCAGAGTACGTGGCTCTGGGATTTGAGGCACGGGATCGAGCCTACGTCCACAACACCCGATCCGGCACGCTCATCCCTCTTTCGGATCTTGACTATTGTGTGGGGCTTGACACGAGTGCTTGTGTCGGCAGTGGGGAGAATCGCTCCAAGACAAGACACCGGATGACTTCAGGATCAAGCGTCAGGACGGCCTCGGAGGGGGACGTCAGAGGGTTCCGGCATTCACGAACTTCACGGCGAGCTTCGGGCGAGACCACGGTCACTCCCGGGCGAGCCGTCAGACAAGAGGGAGAGGCGAGACGAGTGGCGCTGATGACGAGCCGTTTCGCCGATGGCCTCGCGGTGGGGTCCGATCTGGTCGCCGCAGCCGAGACCGCGGTGCGCCAAGCTCTGTCCGGTCTGTCCGGACCCGCTGACCTGCTCTGCTTTTTCATCTGCGGGGACGATCCCGACGACGTCTCCCGCGCCGGACTGCGTGCGATGAGCATGGCACCGGGCGCCGCCGTCCTCGGCTGCAGCGCCACCGGGGTCATCGGTCCTCGGCCTCGGCGCGCTGCGCCTCCAGCATCGCCGGGCTGGTCATGCTGCGACTCCAGAAGCCGACCTCCAGCCCGCTCTCCCGCGTGCGCTCCTCGTCCAGTGGCAGGTTGTCGAGGAGGAGCTCGCGCAGCGCCGCCAGCCCGTTGAGGCCGGCCAGCTTGCCGCGCAGGCGCTCCACGATGCGCCGGTGCGAGGAGCGCAGCGCCGACAGCATGATGTCGTCCTTGTCGGCGAAGTAGTGGGTCAGCACGCCGTTGGAGTAGCCGGCCTCCTTGGCGATCGCCCTGGTCGTGGCGGCCTCGATGCCCTCGCGCAGGATGATGCGGCGAGCGGCCTCGATGACCTCCTCGCGACGCTCCCCATGATCGACGATCTTTGGCAACTCGGTTCCCTCCCGAACGGAATCCGTTGACATTGTAGTCGGTCGCCCGTCTATTATCCGCTGAAGACATGAGGAGGACTCGCTATGACCGTCGTAGCCCTCGGGGTGCACATCGTGGACGTGCTCGCCAGGCCGGTGGAGTCGATTCCCGCCGGGCAGGACACCCACCTGCTGGAGCAGATCCGCGTCACCGCCGCGGGTGCCGCGGCCGCGACCGCCGTCGACCTGGCCGCGCTCGGCGTCCCGGTGGCCTCGGTGGGGGCGGTCGGCGACGACGAGCTCGGAGATCTGCTCGTCATGATGATGGGGCGGCGCGGCGTCGACGTGACCGGGGTGGTCCGCAGGCGGGGAGAGCAGACCGCCGCCTCGATCCTGCCCATCCGTCCGGACGGCGGGCGCCCGTCCTTCCACGTCCCCGGAGCCAACCTGGGCCTGGCCGTCGCCGACGTCGGCCGCGAGCGGATCCTCGGTGCGCGCGTCGTGCACCTGGGGGGCATGGACGTGACCTGGGGCCTGTACGACCCCGCTTTCTTCGCGCTGCTCGACGAGGCGCGCGCGGCGGGCACGATCATCACAATGGACCTTCTGTCCAATATGCCGGACCTCATGCAGGGGGTCCGGAGCTTTCTCCCGTACGTCGACTACCTCCTGCCCAACGAGGAGCAGGCACTGCTGATGAGCGGTGCGGGCAGTGCGGAGGAGGCCGCGCTGGCCCTGCTGGGGGAGGGGCCCTCGGCGGTCCTGGTCACGCTCGGCGCGGACGGAAGCCTGATCGCCGAGGCGGAGGGCGTCACCCGCGTTCCCGCCCTCGACGTCGAAGTGGTCGACACCACGGGGTGTGGTGACGCCTACTGCGCCGGGTTCATCGCCGGCCTGGTCGACGGCCGTGACGTGGCCGGCTCGGCACGGCTCGGCACCGCGCTGGCCGCCCGCGTCGCGGGAGGCCTGGGTTCGGACGCCGGCCTGGACGGGGCGCGCGCACTACGCGAGGAGAAGTGATCCCACCGCTCGCGGCCGGACACGGCACCGAACCGCCCGAACCGATCCAGATCTGAAAGGACGACGCATGTCCATCGACGCCAGCCTCAGGGAGCGGGCCGCCAAGGTCGTCCCCGGCGGCATGTACGGCCACCTCAACGCGGCCCTGCACGGCCCCGCCTACCCGCAGTTCTTCGTCGGCGGCGAGGGTTGCCGCCAGCGGGACGCCGACGGGCGCGAGTACGTCGACCTCATGTGCTCCTGGGGTCCCGTCGTGCTCGGCCACCGCCACCCCGCGGTCGAGGCCGCCGTCACGGCTCAGCTCGCCGCGGGCGACTGCCTCAACGGCCCCGGTCCTGTCTACGTGGAGCTCGCCGAGCTTCTGGTGGACACCGTCCCGCAGGCCGACTGGGTGATGTTCTCCAAGAACGGCACCGACGCCACCACCCAGGCGCTGATGGTGGCCCGCGCCGCCACCGGCAGGACCAAGGTCCTCATGGCGCACGGCGCCTACCACGGGGCCGACCCGTGGTGCACGCCCAGTACGGCGGGGACCACCCCCAGCGAGCGCGCGGACCTGGTCGAGTTCACCTACAACGACCTCGCCAGCGTCGAGGCCGCCGCGGCGCAGGCGGAGGGCGACGTCGCCGCGATCATCGTGACGCCGTTCAAGCACGATTCGTTCGAGGACCAGGAACTCGTCGCCGCGGAGTTCGCCCGGGGGGTGCGGGCGCTGGCCGATCGGATCGGCGCCGCGCTGGTGATCGACGACGTGCGCGGTGGCTGGCGGATCGACCTGGGCGGCTCCTGGGAGCCGCTGGGCGTGCGCCCCGACCTGTACGCCTTCAGCAAGGCCATGGCCAACGGTCACCCGATCGCCGCCGTCACCGGTGTGGACGCCCTGCGAGGGCCCGCCCAGACGCTCTACTCCACGGGTTCCTTCTGGTTCAACGCCGCTCCGATGGCCGCGGCCAAGGTCACCATCGAGACGTTGCGCGACATCGACGGCATCGCCCTGATGGAACGCGCGGGCACCCGCCTGCGCGAGGGCCTCGCCGCCCAGGCCGCCTCCCATGGCTTCACGGTCAACCAGACCGGCCCGGTGCAGATCCCATGGCTCTCCTTCGAGGGCGATGTGACCCTGGACAAGGGCATGTTCTGGGCCGCGGCCTGCCTGCAGGAGGGGATCTACCTCCATCCGTGGCACAACTGGTTCCTGTCGGCGGCCCACACCGACGCCGACATCGACCGGGTGCTGCAGGGCACCGACGCCGCCTACGCCAGGCTCAGGGCCCACTTCGGCGCCGACTGAACGCGGCCCCTAGCGTGGGGCGTCCCGCAGCCGGTACCACTGCAGGTCGTCCAGGCGGGTGCCGTCGGGGCCGGGCAGCAGACCGCGCAGCAGGGCCTCGCGGGTGAAGCCCGCGCGCTCCAGCACGCGCTGCGAGGCGACGTTGGCGGGGGAGGTGCCTGCGATGATCCGGCTCAGGGAGGTGTGCTCGAAGGCCCAGTCGACCAGCAGGTTCACCGCCCTGGTGGTGAAGCCCCGGCCGCGGAACGCCGGCAGCAGGCTGTAGCCCGTCATGGCCTGACCCAGCGGCGGGGCCAGGTTGGAGAGCTGGATCTCCCCGGCGAACGCGCCCGTCGCGGCGTCCGTGATCACCGCCTCGACCCCCCCACCGGCCAGTTGGGTCGCGCCCGCCGTGCGGCACCGCTCCTCGACCTGCTCGGCGCTGCGGGGCTCGGGCGGGACGCTGTACCTCACGACGTCGGGCAGGTTGTGCAGTGCCAGGTAGTCGGCGGCGTCGGCGGGGGTGAGCGGCCTGAGCCGTACTATCCCGTCGGTCAGTGAGCCGCCGGGAAAGTCCGGCAGGAACGGCGTCACCCGCTCGCCGGAGTCGCCGCGCAGGCGTGCGAAGGAGACCAGGTCGCGGCGGGTGCCGTCACGCTGCTGTTCGGCCCCGCGCCGAACGCCCTCGTGCCGGAAACCGGCGGCCAGGGCGACACGCTGGCTGGCCAGGTTCTCCACGTCGGCGAGGAGTTCGACGCGCTCCACCCCGTGGCCGAAGCCCCATCCGGCCAGCGCGGCGGTGGCGGCCGTGGCCACCCCCCGGCCCCGCGCCCACGGTGCGACCAGGTAGCCGATCTCGTTGGTGCTCCGCAGGCGGGAGGGCTTGAGGCCGATGTTGCCCAGCCACTCGCCCGTCTTCGCGTCCGCGATGGCGAACGCGGCTCCCCCGCTCTGCCAATCCTGCTCGGCCATCTCCAGGTACTGGAGGGCGTCGTCCCGGGTGTAGGGCACGGGTACCAGGGGGAGGAACCGGACGATCTCCGGGTCCGCGCAGGCGCGGACGATCGCTTCGGTGTCGGTGGGGGCGAGCGGCCTCAGGACGACGGGGCCCGCCGGAATCACATCTTGGGGAAACACACGACAACAGCTACCAGTTCCCCCGTAGTGGAGCGAACCATTTGCGGATCGTCGCTGTCCGTCTGCTCCGGACAGCCGTGTCCGTTTCCCCCGGCTCGACCGCCGCTCCAGGCCAGAGGCGGGATCGGCCGCGGCCGCGCGCCGTTAACCTTGCGGTCATGGGTTTTCGCAGGCATGGGCCGTTTCAGGCCGGGGATCAGGTTCAGCTCACCGACCCCAAGAACAAGCGTCATACGGTGACGCTGAAGGAAGACGGCGTGTTCCACACGCACAAGGGCGGGATCCCGCACAGTGAGCTGATCGGCCGGCCTGAGGGCTCGGTGGTGCGTTCGTCCGGGGGCACCCAGTATCTGGCGTTCAGGCACCTGCTCCAGGACTACACGCTCTCCATGCCGCGCGGCGCGGCGGTCATCTACCCCAAGGACTCGGCGCAGATCGTGGCCATGGCCGACATCTTCCCGGGCGCCAGGGTGGTGGAGGCGGGGGTCGGCTCCGGCGCGCTCACCTGCTTCCTGCTGCGCGCGGTGGGCTCCGAGGGCACCGTCACCTCCTACGAACGGCGCCAGGACTTCGCCGAGATCGCCACCAAGAACGTGGAGAAGTTCTACGGCGGCCCGATGTCGCAGTGGCGCCTGGTGGTCGGCGACTTCGTCGCGGACCTCGACGAGAGTGACGTCGACCGGATCATCCTCGACATGCTCGCCCCGTGGGAATGTGTGGACGCCGCGGCCAAGGCCCTCACCCCTGGCGGTGTGATCTGCTGTTATGTCGCGACCACAACCCAGCTGTCGCGTACGGTCGAAACTCTCCGGGAGCACGGGAGTTTCACCGAGCCCCATGCGTGGGAGACCCTGGTTCGTGACTGGCATGTCGAGGGGCTGGCTGTGCGGCCCGACCACAGAATGGTCGGCCACACCGGCTTCCTGGTCACGGCCCGTCGCATGGCCGACGGGGTGACGCCGCCACCTCGACGTAGACGTCCGGCGAAGGGTGCACAGGGTGAGGAGTCCACGTCTTCCGCCACATGATGACGATTCGGCTACGACGGTTCGTGGGGGAGTGACACGGGAGCAGACCTTCGTGTTCTTATGCTTCTAGCACTAAAAGCACCAAAAGGGATTAATCATCGCACACTTAATGTAGTCATACGAACACTGCTCAGCCAGGTAAGGGACAGCCCTTAGATGGGTAGGGTTTCGAGTAGTCGGTCTCGACTGGGAAGGAGGTGACGCCGTGGCAGCTCGCGACGACGCTGAGGCTCGAGCCGCGCAGCGCGAACGGGAGGTCGCTGACCTCACAACACAGGTCTCCTTCCTGCAGGAGGAGATCACCGTGTTGCGTCGGAAGCTGACGGAGTCTCCCCGGCAGGCCAGGATCCTTGAAGAGCGTCTCCATGACTTGCAGGCGAACCTCGCGGCCGTAACCGGCCAGAACGAGCGTCTGGTGGCCACCCTCAAGGAGGCCAGAGACCAGATCGTCGCGCTGAAGGAGGAGGTAGACCGGTTGGCGCAGCCGCCATCCGGGTTCGGCGTGTTCCTCGAAACCAGAGAAGACGGCACGGTGGAGGTTTTCACCGGTGGTCGCAAACTCAGGGTGAATGTCAGTCCGGCGGTGGACGTCGACTCGCTGAAGCGCGGCCAGGAGGTCATGCTCAACGAGGCGCTCAACGTGGTCGAGGCCCTCGGCTTCGAGGAGCTTGGCGAGATCGTGATGCTCAAGGAGCTTCTCGAGGACGGCCATCGCGCGTTGGTGATCTCGCATGCCGACGAGGAGCGGGTGGTGAAGCTCGCCGAGTCGCTGGTGGGCCAGCCGATCCGGGCAGGCGACTCCCTGCTGCTCGAACCCCGTTCGGGCTATGTCTACGAGCGCATCCCCAAGTCCGAGGTCGAGGAGCTCGTCCTGGAGGAGGTGCCCGACATCTCCTACGAGGAGATCGGCGGGCTGATGCGGCAGATCGAGCAGATCCGGGACGCCATCGAGCTCCCGTACCTGCACGCCGACCTTTTCCGCGAGCACAAGCTCCGCCCGCCCAAGGGCGTCCTGCTCTACGGACCGCCCGGCTGCGGCAAGACGCTCATCGCCAAGGCGGTCGCCAACTCCCTGGCCAAGCAGGTCGCGGAGAAGACCGGTCAGTCCGGCAAGAGCTTCTTCCTCAACATCAAGGGTCCCGAGCTTCTCAACAAGTACGTCGGCGAGACCGAGCGGCACATCCGCCTGGTCTTCCAGCGGGCTCGTGAGAAGGCCTCCGAGGGTACCCCGGTGATCGTGTTCTTCGACGAGATGGACTCGATCTTCCGGACCCGGGGCTCGGGTGTCTCCTCCGACGTCGAGAACACCATCGTTCCCCAGCTCCTGTCGGAGATCGACGGCGTCGAGGGCCTAGAGAACGTCATCGTGATCGGCGCCTCCAACCGCGAGGACATGATCGACCCGGCGATCCTGCGGCCCGGCCGCCTGGACGTCAAGATCAAGATCGAGCGGCCGGACGCCGAGGCGGCCAGGGACATCTTCTCGAAGTACCTCATCGCGGAGCTCCCACTCCACTCCGAGGACCTCGCCGAGCACGGTGGCAGCCGCCAGGAGACCATCTTCGGGATGATCCAGCGGGTCGTCGAGCGGATGTACACCGAGAGCGAGGAGAACCGCTTCCTTGAGGTGA
Organism: Streptosporangium sp. NPDC006013; assembly: GCF_040614275.1. Lineage (NCBI taxonomy): Bacteria > Bacillati > Actinomycetota > Actinomycetes > Streptosporangiales > Streptosporangiaceae > Streptosporangium > Streptosporangium sp. NPDC006013. The sequence continues at coordinate 11,629 of NZ_JBEXUE010000027.1, read as the reverse complement.
CCTACGCCAACGGGGACAAGGAGGTCCTGTACTTCAAGGACTTCAACTCCGGCGCGATGATCCAGAACATCGTCGACCGCGGCAAGAAGATGGCGATCAAGCAGTTCCTGGAGACCGGGCAGAAGGGTCTGCGGATCCAGCATCTGCTGGCGGCCTGCGTGGACGAGTTCTCCGAGAACGAGGACCTGCCCAACACCACCAACCCCGACGACTGGGCCCGCATCTCCGGCAAGAAGGGCGAGCGGATCGTCTACATCCGCACCCTCGTGACGGGCAAGCAGGGCACCGAGGCCGGACGTTCCATCGACACGGTGGCCAACACCGGTCAGTACCTGTAAAAGCGGCACGCGTGCCGATCGACGGCGCGGCCTCCCTCGGGGGCCGCGCCGTCGACGTCTCGCCAGGTTTTTGTCTACTTTTGCGGTGTTTGGTGGCATTGGGGGACTTTGTTGCTTTTTTGACCTGCCGTCACTCGTATTCGGCTGCGCGGCCCCGGCACCACCCGTATCTCCAGTCACATCCATCCCGAAAGTGACCGGAAATCAACAGCCGTCACAGGGAACCCGAATGATCGAAGCGCCGTCCAAGTGGCGTGCGTGAACATTCCGGCCCGGCCGCCAGGTGACCGGCACGGGGTCTCGCGAGGCGCTTCGGGGAAGCGGCCGCCTCGCCGAACTCGACCTCCTGCGCTTCGCCGCCGCCATGGCGGTGCTCGCCTTCCACTACTTCATCGCCTTCGCCTCGGTGTGGGGCGACCGTCCCGCCAAGTTGTTCCCGGCGATCTCCACGATCTCCGGACTCGGCATCCTCGGTGTCGAGCTGTTCTTCATGATCAGTGGCTTCGTGATCCTGATGAGCATCTGGGGCCGGGGTCTGGGGGCGTTCGCCCTCTCCCGGCTGGTGCGGCTCTTTCCCGCCTACTGGGTCAGCGTGGTGGTCACCGCCGCGGTCTACGGGCTGACCGCGGCCACGGCCCTGGACCCCAAGCTCAGCCTCGGCGAGTACGGGGTCAATCTCACCATGCTCCAGCGGGCCTTCGGCGTCTATGACGCCAACGGCGTCTACTGGTCGCTCTGGGTGGAGCTCCGCTTCTACGTGCTGATCTCGATCCTGGTGATCACCGGGGTCACGCTCAACCGCTGCCTGGCCTTCATGGGCGTCTGGCTCCTGGCCGCGGGTTTCTTCGCGGGAAGCGATGAGGCGTGGGTCGAACTTGTGATCATGCCCAAGTACGCGGCCTACTTCGTCGGTGGCATGGCGTTCTTCCTGATGACCAGATTCGGTCCCAGGCTGGTCCTGTGGTGTCTGGCCGGGATCAGTGGCGGCCTGGCCGTCAGTGCGGCGCTCGACCGGGTGGCCGGGCGCGTGGAGAAGGTCGGCTACGCCGCGATGCCCGTGCCCGACTGGGCCGTCGTCGCCACGGTGGTCGGCTTCTACGTACTCATGGCGATGGTGGCGCTCGGCTGGCTGCGGTGGCTGCGCTGGCGCGGCCTGGTGGTCCTGGGCGCGCTCACCTACCCGCTCTACCTCTTCCACACCGCGGCCGCCGTCCTGATCGTCCCGGCCCTGCGGGACACGCTGCCGCCACCGTTGACCGCCCTGGTCACCGTGCTGGCCGCGATGGCGTTCTCCTACCTGGTGTATCGGGTGGCCGAGCGTCCCCTTCAGGAGTTCGTCAAGTCGAGAAGGCGCAGGAAGGCCGCACAGGCGTCGCCCGCACAGCCTCCCGGGTTCTCCTCGATCCCCCTCGCAACGGGCGAAAAGGCTTCGGTGCCATAACTGTCCGACCACCGGGCATAGTGAAGGGTCTAGGGTCGGGAATAGATACCTCGGAGAGAAACAGTCCCTGATGAACAGAGGGTGCGCATGACGGTACGGCGGGTGATGGGCATCGAGACCGAATACGGCATCTCCGTGCCCGGACAGCCGGGGGCCAACGCGATGGTGACCTCCTCTCAGGTCGTGAACGCCTATCTGGCGGCCTCGGCGGCCAGAGCGCGGCGCGCGCGATGGGACTTCGAGGAGGAGAACCCGCTGCGCGACGCGCGGGGGTTCGACCTCGCGCGGGAGGTGGCCGACCAGAGCCAGCTGACCGACGAGGACCTCGGCCTGGCGAACGTGATCCTCACCAACGGGGCCCGGTTGTACGTGGACCATGCCCACCCCGAATACTCCACTCCCGAGTGCACCAACCCTCGGGCGGCGGTGATCTGGGACAAGGCAGGCGAGCGGGTGATGCACGACGCGGCGGTTCGCGCCTCGGCGATGCCGGCCAACGCCCCGATCCAGCTTTACAAGAACAACACCGACAACAAGGGCGCCTCCTACGGCTGCCACGAGAACTACCTCATGCGCCGGGCGACCTCGTTCGCCGACATCGTCAGGCACCTGACGCCGTTCTTCGTCTCCCGGCAGGTCGTCACCGGCGCGGGCAAGGTCGGCATCGGCCAGGACTCCCGGGGTGAGGGCTTCCAGATCAGCCAGCGGGCCGACTTCTTCGAGGTCGAGGTGGGCCTGGAGACGACGCTCAAGCGGCCGATCATCAACACCCGGGACGAGCCGCACGCCGATCCGGAGAAGTACCGCCGCCTGCACGTCATCATCGGTGACGCCAACATGTCGGAGATCTCGACCTACCTGAAACTGGGATCCACCGCGCTCGTCCTGGCCATGATCGAGGACGGTTACTTCACCCGTGACCTCACCGTGGACAACCCGGTCCAGGCGCTGCGCGCGGTGTCGCACGACCCGACGCTCAAGTACGAGATCTCCATGCGCGACGGCCGCAGGCTGACGGCGGTGCAGCTCCAGATGGAATACCTGGAACTCGCGCGCAAGTATGCCGAGGAACGCAGCGTCAACGGCATGGACGAGCCCACCAAGGACGTCCTGGAGCGCTGGGAGTCGGTTCTCACCCGCCTGGCGGATGACCCGATGCAGCTGTCCGGGGAGCTTGACTGGGTGGCCAAGCTGGAGCTCCTGGAGGGCTATCGCACCCGCGACGGCCTTCCCTGGTCGCATCCGCGCCTGCAACTCGTCGACCTTCAGTACTCCGATATCCGCCCCGACCGAGGGCTCTACAACCGGCTGGTCGCCCGGGGCCGCATGCAGCGCCTGGTCACCGAGGAAGAGGTCCAGCGGGCTGTCGAGGTGCCGCCCAACGACACCCGCGCCTACTTCCGAGGCCGCTGCCTGAGCCAGTACAGCGAGTCGGTGGCCGCGGCCTCCTGGGATTCGGTCATCTTCGACATCCCCGGCCGCGAGTCGCTGCAGCGTGTCCCCACCCTTGAGCCGCTGCGCGGTACCAAGGCACACGTGGGCGAGCTGTTCGACCGCTGCCGTACCGCCGCGGAGCTGGTGACGGCGCTGACCGGCGAGTAGTGGCGCTCCCGAGGGGGAGGCTCCCGGCGGCCTCCCTCTCGATCCGGGCTGTCCCCACCTGCCATACGAGGTCCGTGCGGAAGCGGCTGCCCGGCCCGGTGGTGATCGGTAGGTGCCGTACGGCCTGCCCGCCCGGTCGAAAGCGGGCGTGAGGCGCTACGCGTAGGCGTCCGGTGGCAGCCGTGCCGCGGGCAGTCGCGGCCGGGCCAGAGCCACGCCCTCCGAGTGCAGGACCGCCGACAGCATGCGACCCGCCTGACCCATGCTGATACGGGCCGCCGGGTCGCGCCGGAGCAGCCCTTCCAGGACGGGACGCAGCGCTCCCGCCCGTACCGTCGTCTCCGGGTTCCCGCCGGCGGCCGAACCCTGGGGCGTCGGCGCGCGGTGACCGGATCGAGGCGGCCGGCCCTTCACCGCGAAGTACAGGCTCGCCCCGAACGACCACAGGTCGCCCGCCGGGGTCGGCGAGCCGCCCCGTAGCCGTTCCGGCGCGATGAAGGCGGGAGCGTGGGTGAGCGGCAGGGTCGTGGAGGTGCCCGAGTCACGGTGCAGCGCCGCGATTCCGAAGTCGGCCAGCACCACCCGGTCGCCGGTCAGCAGGATGTTGCGCGGGTTGATGGCCCGGTGCAGGACGCCGGCCCCGTGCGCGTGGCGCAGCCCGCCCAGCAACTGGAAGCCGATCCACGCCACCCAGTGGATCGGCAGGGGGCCCATGTGCCGCACCGTCTCCTTGAGCGTGAGGGCCTCCAGCAACTCCATGACGATCCAGAGCCGCCCGTCCTCCTCAAGCAGGTCGTGCACGGAGATCACCGCCGGATGGTTCAGCCGCCCGGCCGAGCGCGCCTCGCGCAGGGCTCGCCGCCGCGCGTCGCGCATGTCCGCCCCGTATTCGCCGAACCGTGGCTGGATTTCCTTGATCGCCACATTCCGCCTGAGCAGGGAATCATGGGCACGCCACACAATGCCCATGCCGTCCTGCCCGATCGGCGAGGTCAGGTGATAACGCCCACCCAGTGGGCGTTCCTTTCCTGCACCTGTTCCCATGAATCACCTGTTGCACATAGAAGCCGGGCCCCTCAGCTGATTCATATTTTCACCTGGAACGGTGCACCATGTGGTTACTTATGGTAATTATGTGTAACAATTCAGTTGCATGGGCATGATGGAATTTTGTTCCGCGTCCTTAAATCCCTATTCTGTAATCAGAAAAATTGCCCAGAAGTCGGCGAACGCGCCGCGAAACGCGTCAGGCCGCGCTGAAACAGCGCACGTCCTCCAGCATCTTCGAGGTCCGCTCGGCACTCAGCCGAGCCCGGGGATCCTTGCGCAGCAACCCGCGCAGCACCGGCTCCAGGGCGCCCGCCCGCTTCGGCGCGCGCGGCGGCTCTCGCAGCGCCGCCACCAGCGACGCCATCGAGTTCACCGTACGGAACGGGGTCCTGCCCTCCACCGCCATGTAGAGCGTCGCGCCGAACGACCACATGTCCGCCTCGCGGGTGCCACCCCTGCCCTGCAGCGCCTCCGGCGCGATGAAGGCCGGCGTGCCCCGCATCGAGGTCGTCGCCGCCCCCTCCGGCGCCGCGAACCCGAAGTCGGCCAGCACCACCCGATCACCGGTCAGCATGATGTTGGCCGGTTTGATGTCGCGGTGGATCACTCCGCCGTCGTGCGCGTGCCGCAGCGCCTCCAGCAGGCGGCACCCCATCGCCGCCACCAGGTCGACCGGGAGCGGGCCCGCCTGCACGAGCGTGTCGTGCAGCGTGAGGGCCTCCAGGAACTCCATGACGATCCAGAGGCGCTCGGCCTCCTCGGTCAGGTTGTGCACCGTCACGATGCCACGGTGGCTCAGCCGTGCCGCCATCCGTGCCTCCCGGACCACCCGCCGCCGCTGCTCGGCCGCGGCGGGTCCAGGTGGCAGGGGTATCTCCTTGAGGGCCACCTCTCGCTCCAGAAGCAGGTCGTATGCGCGCCAGACGACGCCGGTCGCCCCCTGGCCGACGCGGGAGACGAGCTTGTACCTGCGCGCGATGATGGTGCTCACCCCTCAATGATCGCAGTTTTCCATCCGGTAGGCCTACTTGGAACGTTCCCCACCTTCCCGTGGGCGCCGGATAACTCCGGATTCGAGGGTGATGGTGGTCACACAGGGCCGACCAGGGCGGCGGCACGCCCGAGTCGGGCGGTATCTCGTCCAGGAGAACGGGGCGGAGGGGATTTGCCGCGGAGCCCCCGGGGAGGTTTCCTGACGGGAGGTACCCCGGGACGGAGCAGGGGAGCTCCCGTAAAGATCGCGGGACGATCCGCGCGCAATGTCGTCCGGTTCGGGGAAGATATGAGTCAGATGCGTCCCCCAAGCGGAGGTGCCACACATGGCAAGTAAGGACACCGGCGGCCAGAAGCAGACCGGCCGGACCGACAAGGAAGTCGAGGAGACCGCCGCGGCGGAGACCTCCGACGTCCAGGAGCGTCACGAGAAGCTCTCCGACGACGTCGACGCGATCCTCGACGAGATCGACGAGGTTCTTGAGGAGAACGCGGAGGAATTCGTTCGAAGCTACGTGCAAAAGGGCGGGGAGTAGGGGGCCGCGCGGGAAAAGCCACCAGCGAGCGGCCGGAGGTTTCCGCCGGCCGCGAATATCGTCGGAGATACCAGGCGACCAGGCCGTGGGCCGAATTCAGCCGTGACCGAGCACGACCAGATGGACTGACTTCTCACCGCAAGCCCTGTCGCAGCTGGATGAAGAGGGCCGGCGAGGTCAAGAACCACGGCGGCGAGCGCGGCTACCGGCCGAAACCGAGGCATGGCATTACCGAGGGACGTCATCGAGGCCGACGTCGGTCGGACGTTCGCCGAGCGAGGTGGCTTCCGCCCGATCTACCGGGCGGGAGAGCGGAGCGGCGGGAGGAGGGGCCCGGGTACCGGGTGGGTCTCCGGCCCGCCCGCCCGCGTGTCCGGGGGCGGGCCGTGCGGCTCGTGCCCGGCGTCGACATCGAGGTGTGCCTGCCTGCGTGTCCGGGGGCCGGCATGTCGCGACGACCCGGCCACCACACGGATGTGGTCACCCGCAAAGATTCAAAAGCCCGGCGGAGGTGGGTTCGCGCTGAGCTGATCCAGGGAAGTGCAAGCAGGACGGCAAGATGAGTAAGGTCGGGCCTTAAAGGACTGCACCTTTGGAGGGAGTCGCGTGGGATCGCACAGGGACCTGCCCGCCGGCATGGTGAACCATATCTTTACCGACACCGGGAGCTCCTCGTTCACCGAGTTTGTCAGGTCCCATTCGCCGGACTTGTTGCCTGGCCGTAACGAGACTCTGGCGACCCCGGTGGGCGACCAGATCCCGCATGCCACCACGATCGTCGCGGCGATATGCGCGGGTGGCGTGGTGATCGCGGGAGACCGCCGGGCGACCTCGGGAAACATCATCTCCCAGCGCGACATGGAGAAGGTGTTCCGCACGGACGACTACTCGGGCATGGGCATCGCGGGGACGGCGAGCACCGGGATCGAGATGGCCCGCCTCTACCGGGTGGAACTCGAGCACTACGAGAAGCGGGAGGGCCGCACCCTCTCGGTGGCGGGTAAGGCCAACCGGCTCGCCACGATGATCCGCGGCAACCTGCCGATGGCGATGCAGGGGCTCGTGGTCGTGCCACTCTTCGCCGCCTACGACCCCGATGTCGACGGCGGCCGGATCTTCAGCTACGACGTGGGCGGTGGCCCCTACGAACAGTACCAGCACCATGCGATCGGGTCCGGCTCGATCTTCGCGCGGGGCGCGCTGAAGAAGCTCTACCGCGAGGGCGCCTCGCCCGAGGACACCGTGCTGACGCTCGTTCACGCCCTCTACGACGCGGCCGACGACGACTCGGCGACCGGCGGCCCCGATGTGATCCGCAAGATCTGGCCCGTCGTCGCGGTGATCACCGCCGACGGATACCGCCGACTCCCCGACGAGGAGGTGGGTGAGTTCGTCCGGACCGTGATCGACTCCAGAACGAACTTCCCCGACGGCCCCACCGCCCCGCTGCGCTAACACGAGAGGATCACCCCAGGTGTCCATGCCTTTTGGATATGTCTCGCCCGAGCAGCAGATGCGAGACAAGGCGGACTACGCGCGCAAGGGGATCGCGCGGGGCCGTAGTGTCGTCGTCCTGCAGTACGAGGACGGCATCCTGTTCGTCGCGCCCAACCCGTCCCGCGCCCTGCACAAGATCAGCGAGATCTACGACAAGATCGGTTTCGCCGCGGTGGGCCGCTACAACGAGTTCGAGGCGCTGCGCCTCGGCGGCATCCGCTATGCCGACATCAACGGCTACACCTACGCCCGTGACGACGTCACCGCCCGCGGCCTGGCCAACCTCTACGCGCAGAACCTCGGCCAGATCTTCACCGAGTCGCTGAAGCCGTTCGAGGTGGAGATCGTGGTCGCCGAGGTCGGCGACTCCTCCGACGAGGACCACATCTACCGGCTGACCTTCGACGGCTCGGTCTTCGACGAGGCGGGTCTGGTGGCCATGGGCGGCCAGGCCGAGGCGGTGGCCGGTCGGCTCAAGGAGCGTTACCGCGACGGCCTGTCGCTGGCGGAGGCCCTGGAGGCGGCGCTGTTCGCACTGACCGAGCCGGGCGGCGAACGCTTCCCGGCGAGCCAGCTGGAGGTCGCGGTCCTCGACCGGAACCGGCCGCACCGCAAGTTCCTGCGGTTCAGCGGCCCGAGGCTGGAACGCCTGCTGTCCGCCGGGGCCCCCGCGGCCGAAGCGCCCGCCCAGCCCACGCAGCCCGCCCAGCCGGAGAGTCCCCTTTCCGCGCCCGAGACGCCCGGTGCCCCGCCGACCGCGCCCGACGGCGACATCGACACCGGGGCGAGCGGCTGACCGGGCCCGCCGGTCGATCATGAGACGGGAGAGCGCCGCCCTGCCCGGGGCGGCGCTCTCGGTGTGTCCTGGATCACTTCTTCTCCTGACAACCGAACCAACTCACCGATGGTCACAGTCTGTGTGAAAAACGCCACCCCCCGAACCTGGGCCGGGCTCACCCTCCCCTCGGCCGGTCCCGCCGCGCTCGCACTGCTCGCAGCCGTGGTACTGATGTCCGGCTGTGCTGAGACGCCGGCTCCTGCCTCCTCCTCCACCCCCTCGGCCGGAGCGCCCGACGCCGCCGCCTCCTCCAGTCCGGCGGCCACCCCCGAGATCTTCGGCACCGAGTTCCAGGCCGCTCCCGAGCACGACTGGAGCAAGGGCAGCCCGCCCCCCTTCGAGGGGGTCCTGCGCGGCTGGCTCACCGACGTGGACAAGGGCGGCGTGGCCGAGTACCGGCCGATCCGCTTCACCCAGAGCGGCGGCGAGGACGGCCACTTCGACGGCCCCGAGGAAGGCGACGTGACCCGCTACGTGGCGCCCATCGCCGAGGACGTGCTGTTCCTCGCGGACAGTGGCTGCGACGGCTCGTCGCAGACCTACGACAAGGCCACCAACCTCGGCACCGAGAAGTGCACCCGCCAGACGTTGATCGACAACGTCAAGGAGGCGGCGTCCCTGGCCGGGGTGGAGGGCCTCTACCGGCCGGCCCTGATCACCACGGAGAACGGCAGGATCACCAAGGTTGTCGAGATCTTCTGGCAGGGCGGCGGCTGATCCGGCTCACCGAGCCCGGCGCCCGCGCATCGCTCGCACCCGGCGATGACCCGGGTGCGAGACGCGTCCGCGCTTAGCCGCTCACAGCCCGGGGCATAAGCCATACGACCGAAAACCCCATGATCCCTCCCACGAGAGGGGTTCGGCGAATAGTGTGAGGCAATGGATCGTCGCATCTTCGGGCTTGAGAACGAGTACGGCGTCACCTGCACATTCAGGGGGCAGCGGCGGCTGTCACCCGATGAGGTAGCGCGTTATCTATTCCGCCGTGTCGTCTCCTGGGGCCGATCGAGCAACGTCTTCCTCCGCAACGGGGCGCGCCTGTATCTCGACGTGGGCAGCCACCCCGAGTACGCCACCCCCGAGTGTGACAACGTCGTGGAGCTCGTCACCCACGACAAGGCGGGCGAGCGCATCCTGGAGGGCCTCCTCGTCGACGCCGAGAAGCGTCTTCGCGAGGAGGGCATCGCCGGCGACATCTACCTGTTCAAGAACAACACCGACTCCGCGGGAAACTCATACGGCTGCCACGAGAACTACCTGGTGGGCCGGCACGGCGAGTTCGGCCGCCTGGCCGACGTGCTGATCCCGTTCCTGGTCACCCGGCAGATCATCTGCGGGGCCGGCAAGGTGCTGCAGACCCCGCGTGGGGCGGTCTACTGCGTCTCCCAGCGGGCCGAGCACATCTGGGAGGGCGTCTCCAGCGCCACCACCAGGTCACGCCCGATCATCAACACCCGTGACGAGCCGCACGCCGACGCCGAGCGGTTCCGCCGCCTGCACGTCATCGTCGGTGACTCCAACATGAGCGAGACGACCATGCTGCTCAAGGTCGGCGCCACCGACCTGGTGCTGCGCATGATCGAGGCGGGCACCGTGATGCGTGACCTGTCCCTGGAGAACCCGATCAGGGCCATCCGGGAGGTCTCCCACGACATGACCGGGCGGCGGCGGGTCCGGCTGGCCAACGGCAGGGAGGCGTCCTCGCTGGAGATACAGGAGGAGTACCTTTCCAAGGCCCGTGACTTCGTCGACCGCCGCGGCGGCGACGAGATCAGCCACCGGGTGCTGGAACTGTGGGAGCGCACGCTCAACGCGGTCGAGACCGGCAACCTCGACAAGGTCGCCCGCGAGATCGACTGGGTGACCAAATACCAGCTGATCGAGCGCTACCGCAAGAAGTACGATCTGCCGCTGTCGAGCCCCCGGGTCGCCCAGCTCGACCTCGCCTACCACGACGTGCACCGCCGCCGTGGCCTGTTCTACCTGCTGCAGAAGCGTGGCGCGGTGGAGCGGGTGGCCTCCGATCTGAAGATCTTCGAGGCCAAGTCGGTGCCGCCGCAGACCACCCGTGCCCGGCTGCGCGGGGAGTTCATCCGCAAGGCGCAGGAGAAGCGCCGTGACTTCACGGTCGACTGGGTGCACTTGAAACTCAATGACCAGGCACAGCGCACGGTGCTGTGCAAGGACCCCTTCCGCAGTGTCGACGAGAGGGTGGACAAGCTTATCGCCGGAATGTGATGGTCACGCTTCGGCAAGCTCCTTCCATGCTTACCTCCTCCGTATGCCGGTACGGGTAGTGTGGCGCGAACCTGACGTCTGCTTGAGGGATACCTATGCGCCGCCGCAGCATGGCCGTACTGGCCGCAGTGCCTCTGATGTTCGCCGCAGCATGCGGCTCGGGAGGGGACGCGACCACCGGCGCCTCCACTTCCGCCGGCAGCGGAGTCACCGAGCTACAGGTGACCGGGGAGATCGGCGCCAAGCCGAACGTGGCCTTCCCGACCAAGGTCGTCGAGACCTCCTCCTACAAGGTGCTCACCCCCGGCACCGCGGGGGAGACCGCCAAGCCCGGCACCAACGTGGTGGCCAACTTCACGGTCTTCGCCTGGGACGGCAAGGAGAACAAGCTCGCGGGCTCGACCTACGACGAGGGCGGCCCGCAGGTCATCACGCTCAACGAGCAGGTCCCGGAGATCCTCAGAAAGGGCTTCGCCGAGACCAAGAGCGGCGGCAGGTTCATGTCCGTCGTGGGCAAGGACGCGCTGCCCAAGGAGCAGCAGGCGCAGGCCCCCGCGGGCCAGTCGCAGGTCTTCGTGGTCGACGTGGTCGGCGTCCCCGAGGGGAACGCGGCCAAGGGCACCGCGACCGACCCCGGCGTCGCCGGCGTCAAGGTGGAGAGCCCGGCCGGTGAGGCCGCGCCGAAGCTCACCACCAAGACCAAGGAGAAGGCGCCCAAGGAACTCGTCGCCAAGACCGTGATCAAGGGCACGGGGCCCGAGGTCAAGTCCGGTCAGTCGATCCTGGTCCAGTACGCCGGGAAGATCTGGGGTTCGGACGTCGAGTTCGACAGCAGTTGGTCCCGTGGTGCTCAGCCGATCATGTTCCAGATCGGCACCGGCAAGGTCATCAAGGGCTGGGACCAGGGTCTGGTCGGCGTCCCCGTGGGCAGCCGGGTGCTGCTGAGCATCCCGCCGGACCTCGGTTACGGCAAGGCGGGCTCCGGCGACAAGATCAAGGGAACCGACACCCTGGTCTTCCTGGTCGACGTGCTGGCCGCCTACTGACGCTCCTCGCGGAGCGACTCACCCCCGAACCCGGCCGTGCGCGCACGGCC
>NZ_JBEXUE010000026.1:0-42238 GCF_040614275.1 Streptosporangium sp. NPDC006013 | reverse complement strand
CTCGATCCAACCCCCGGCGAGGCCCGTGTCAACGCCCTCACGCCCCGGCGATCTCACGCCCGGTTACGCGCAGAACTTCTGGATAGGCGCTTAGCATGGAGCCGGATCACCTCAGATCCGCAGCCCACCGGCTCCGCGCGGATCCGCTTCATCCACAGCCTGTGGGTGGCGAGCGAGGTGGCCCCAGGCCCGACAGCGGCTCCAGCCGTGGCGGGTGAGCGGCTCGATGTGGTGTGCGGATCTATCCTGAACCGGTTATCGGGTTCCATGCGGGTGCCGCGGATGCCGGCGCGTCGTGATGAGCATGCATGAGCAACTGATCAAGCCGATGTCGCGCGCCGAAGCGCCGGAAGGGTTGGGCGAGGTGTCGCCGGGGAGGCTCGCGTTCACCTACCAGGCCCTGCCGGACATCCGGCCGGTCAAGCATCTGCTCGACGACGGTCAGGTGATCATCCGCAGTCACATCACGACGAGGGCGCGAGTGCCAGATCCCGCTCGAGCGTCGCGACATAGGCCTCGACGCATGCCACGAAGTCGACGGCCTCCGGGTCGAGCAGCCACTGGTTGGCCATGCCGTCGAGGGTGCCGAGGATCTCGACGGCCTTGAGCGCCGGATCGACGTCCGCGCGAAGCTCACCGCGCCGCTGACCGGCCTCGATGAGCTCGACGACGCTCACCCGGAGGGCTCGGTAGTGCTCCACGAAGAAGTCGTGGGCCGGGCCGTCGTCCTCGAAGTTCTCGGCCAGCAGTACGGCGAAGAGCTTGATCAGGTCGGGTTCGCGGGCGCTGCGGTGCGCGAGGGCGATGATCTCGCGGATGCCCGCGAGTCCGCCCTGCTCGGCGACGTCACGAGCGAAGGCTTGACTGAGCTTCGCGCGCTGCTCGATCACGGCGTGCAGGAGGCCTACTTTCGTGCCGAAATGGTACAGCACCCCTGGCTCGGTGATCCCTACCTGCGAGGCGACCTCGGTCATCCCGGTTCCGCGATAGCCACTGCTCGCGAACAGGGTGAGCGCCACGTCCACGATCTGCTCGCGTCGCCGCACGCCGCGAGGCGACGGCGAGACCTGTCGATCGCTCTCGGGTGCCGGTTTCGGGGCCACGGGGCGATCATACGCCAAAGTTAGTGGTCTGTCAGTTTCGGTCTAGTCAAACTTACTGAGCTGTTAGTAAGGTTCGTCCTCATCGATTAGGGCACCACCGCAGAAGGCGGTTCAGAGATGGCAACGAACGCTGACGACCAGATCACGACGGCGGCGGATCCCACCCCGCCCTCCAGTCCCCCGGCAGCGAGCACCGGCTTCATCGCAGCCTTCGTGGCCGCCGTGCTCGGCGTCGCCGTCGCGACCCTCACTCCCCTCTCCGTGACCCTCGCGATCCGCATCAAGCAGATCGATCCGGACAATGCGGCGGGCAGTCTCTCCCTCGTGCTCGGCGTCGCGGCGGTCGTCGCCCTGCTGTCGGGCCCGTTCTTCGGTCAGCTCAGCGACCGGACCACCTCCCGCTGGGGTATGCGCCGCCCCTGGCTGCTGGGCGGACTGGTCGTCGGTCTGGCCGGGCTCTGCCTCCTCGCGACCGCGGCGACGATCCCGGTGATGCTGGTCGGCTGGTGCATCACCCAGGCCGGGTTCAGCGCCCTCAACGCAGCCCTCGCCGCCCTGCTGATCGACCACGTCCCCGATCTCCAGCGCGGCAAGGTCTCCGGGCTCGTCGGCATGTGCCAGGCGGTCGGCGTGGTCGCCGGTGTCTTCCTCGTGCAGTCCGTCGGCAGCTCGGTCGCGCTCATGTTCCTCTTCCCCGGCGCGCTGGCAGCAGCAACCGTGATCGTCCTGGCCGTGGTGCTGCGCGATCGTCGCCTCGACTCCGCGGACCGCCTGCGCTACGACCTGCGCGCCTTCGCCCGCAGCTTCTGGGTCGACCCAATCCGTCACCGCAACTTCGCCTGGGCCTGGCTCGGCCGGTTCCTCATGATGACCGGCTTCGCGATCCTGCAGACCTATCAGGTGTACTACCTCTCCGATCAGCTCGGCGTCGAGACAGCGCAGATCCCCTCGCTCATCCTGCAGTCGACGCTCGTGCTCACCGCGACCGTGGTCGTCAGCTCGATCGGCTGCGGATGGCTGTCCGACCGGCTCCGCCGCCGGAAGGTGTTCGTGCTCGGCTCGGCCGCCGTGTACGGCGTGGCCATGATCGTCATCGCCACGGCCGGCAGTTGGGGCACGTTCCTCATCGGCATGGTCATCGGCGGACTCGCGCTCGGCGCGTACCTAGCGGTCGACCTCGCGCTCGTGGCCCAGGTCCTCCCGAACGGAGGAGCGACCGCCGCGAAGGACCTCGGCGTCTTCAACATCGCCAACGCGGTCCCGCAGATGGTGGCACCGGCGATCGCCCCGATCTTCCTGGCCATCGGGACCGGCACGGGCTCCGGAGGCAACTACACGTCACTCTTCATCGGCGCGGCCGCCTTCAGCATGCTCGGGGCGCTCGCGATCCAGCCGATCCGAGGCGTCCGATGAGCGCGGGCGCACGCACGCCCGGATCACGGACGGGGCTCCGAGGGCGAGTCGCCTCGGCGCTGTCTCTGCTCACCCTCCTCGGCGCCGGCATCGTCCCGGCACCCGCAGCGGCCTCGGCGAACTCGTCCGCATCGAGCTCCGCCGCGCTGCCGCTGGCGAGCACCGTCTGGTTGTGCCGACCCGGGGTCGCTGCGAACCCCTGCAACCAGGACCTCTCCGGCAACCCGCAGCGCGGCACCGCCGGGACGCCGTTCACACAGCGATACCTCGGCAGCGGCCACGACGTGACGCTCGACGCGACGACGATCACCACCGCAGGAGCCGTCTCCGTCGAGCCCTTCACCGCCCCCGCCGTACCTGCGATGGACTGCTTCTCTGTCTACCCGACGGTGGACCTGACGCCGAACCCTCTCCTGCAGCTTGGATCACTTCCGCCGGTCGCGAACGACACGCACCTCGCGGTCACACTCACACAGGTGGCTCGCTTCTCCAGGTTGTGCCGCATGTTCGTGCCCGTCTATCGGCAAGCGCCCCTACTGAACCTGGCCGCCGGCGTGTTGACCGGCACTTCCACCGATTACTCCACCGGGGCGATGGACATCGCGAACGCCTGGACCGATTACTGGGACCATTTCAACACCGACCCCGTCACGCACGAGCGTCGAGGCGTGATCCTACTTGGGCACTCCCAGGGCTCCGCCGACCTGATCACCCTGCTGCAGCAGCGCTTCGACGGCGACACGGCGGAACGCGAGCAGCTCGTCGCGGCCTACCTGCTGGGCGGGAACGTGCAGGTCGCCAACGAACCTGGTGCCGCGCCCGCACCCGATCCCGCCTCGACCTTCCAGGATCTACCGTCCTGCGAGCGCAGTTCGACGAGCGCACCGATGCCCACCGGTTGTATCGTCGCCTACTCGAGCTACGCGAGCCCGGATGGCCAGGCACCAGCGCCCGACGCGCTCTTCGGCCGCAACACCGCCCCGGACCATCGCATCCTTTGCGTGAACCCTGCCGCCCTCCTCGCCGGCTCTGCCTCGGATGCCGCTCTGCCACTGGACGCCTACCTGCCGACGAACCGGCTCCTCGAGGGCACCGTCGTGCTGCCGAACGGGCACCTCTCGCTGGTGCTCTCCGGCTTCACACTGCAGAACCGGCCAACCGGCTTCGTCCGCTACCCGGACACGCTCACCGGGCAGTGCCGGGTGCAGTCGGACGGCTCGGGTACGGCGAGCTGGCTGCAGGTCACCGGCGGCGCCGCCCTCTTCCCCCCTGGCAGCAGCACCTCGGGGCTCGGGCTGCACGTGGTCGACTACAACGTCGCCCTCGGCGATCTGACGCAGCTCGCCGCACAGCAGTCGCAGCGCTGGACGGCCACCCAATGACGAACGGAACTCAACGATGACCGCCCTCCACGAACTGACCGCCGTCGAGCAGTGCGCAGCCCTGGCCGATCGCACGATCAGCGCCGTCGAGCTCGCAGAGCACTACCTCGATCGCATCGATCGCCTGGCCGGCCCGCTCGGCGCCTTCGTCGTCACGACGCCGGAGCTCGCACTCCGGGAGGCCGCCGAAGCGGACCGGCTGCTCGCCGACGGACCACGACCGGATCGGCCGCTCCTCGGACTGCCGATCGCCTTCAAGGATCTGCAGCCGATCGCCGGAGTCCCCGTGACGAACGGGAGCATGGCGATCCCGACGCAGACGGCCGACATCGATGCGGCGGCCGTCGGTCTCATCCGCGCGGCGGGCTCGGTGACGCTCGGGACGACACACGCTCCGGAGTTCGGTATCCCCTGCTACACCGAGACCGCCGTCGTCGGCCGTGCGGCGGTGACCCCGTACGACCTCGGCCGTTCCGCGAGCGGGTCGAGCGGCGGTGCGGCGAGCGCAGTCGCAGCCGGGCTCGTGCCCGTGGGACACGGCAGCGACGGTGCGGGTTCCATCCGCACCCCGGCGGCCGTCTGCGGACTCGTCGGGATCAAGCCCGGGCGAGGAGTCGTGAGCGCCGCCCCCGCCCATTCCTTCTTCGCCTTCAGTACCGATGGCCCGCTCGCTAGGACGGTCGCCGACGCCGCGCTGCTGCTCGACGTCATGGCGGTCGAGCACACGACCGGCCTCCACGAGGTGCCGCAGCGCGCCGGGCGATCGTTCCTCGCTGCGACCGCGCAGCCACCGCGCAGGTCCTTGAAAGTCGCCGTCTGGACGGACAGCGGTCTCGACGAGCCGCACCCCGAGACCGTGCTCGCCGTCGAGCGAACCGCCGCGTTGCTCGACGAACTCGGTCACGAGCTCATCGAGGTCGCGAACCCGGCGCCATGGGACCCGTCCGGCGTGGACGCACTCTTCGACTACATCGCCGGCGTCGTGTCGAGCATGCTCACCGGGCTGCCGCCGTCGGCCACCTCGGCGCTGCAGGAGGACACCCGCTGGATGCTCGAGCGTGGCGACCGCCTGTCCGCTGCCGACTTCGTGCGGTCCATCACGGCCCTCGCGGCGCTCTCAAGCAGCCTCATCGCCGGACTGCGTCCGTTCGACCTCGCGCTCACCCCGGTGTCGAACGGACCGGCGGTACCCCTCGGCTACTTCCACACAGGTGGTTCCGAGCCGGCCGTGCTGCGCATGCTGCGGTGGTCGGCGTACACACCGCTGCAGAACACGAGCGGGCTGTCGGCCGTCTCGCTGCCGATCCACGTCACGCCGGACGGCCTGCCGGTCGGCGTGCAGCTCACGGGTGCACGCCACGGCGACGAACGGCTGCTCCTCGGCCTGGCCGCCCGGCTCGAGGAGGCGATCGGCTGGCCTGAGCGGCACCCGCCGCAGTGGTGAGACCGATGCCGGGCCTACGTGGCCGAACTGTCGGCGGAGGACGGCAGCACGCAGACGACACACATCGACCGGAGCACAGGAAGCGAAAGGATGGGCATGGTCTACGCCGAGCCTACGGAAGTGGGCTTCATCGAGGTCGGGGAGCAGCGGAGCTGGTATCGCGTCACGGGCTCCGTCGGCGACCGACCGCCGCTGGTCACGCTCCATGGCGGCCCGGGCGCGACGCACGACTATCTGCTCTCGCTCACCGAGCTCGCCGGGCCGGGCCGGGCCGTCGTGCACTACGACCAGCTGGGTAACGGGCGGTCGACGCGTCTGCCCGGCGCCGATCCTGGCTCGTGGACGGTGCAACGCTTCCTCGACGAGCTCGACGCGCTGCTCAACGGGCTCTGCATCGCGGAGGACTATGTGCTGTTCGGGCAGTCCTGGGGCGGGATGCTGGCCGCGGAGCACGCCGTACGACGGCCGGCCGGACTCCGAGGGCTGATCCTCGCTAACTCGCCGGCGTCGATGCGGCTGTGGTCGGACGCCGCGGCCGAGCTCCGAGCGGCGTTGCCCGCCGATGTCCAGGCCGCACTGCTCCGGCACGAGGCCGCGGGCACAACCGATCGCGAGGAGTACGTCGAGGCGATGCGGGTGTTCTACCGGCGCCACGTGTGCCGGCTGGATCCCTGGCCGGAGGAACTCGAAGCCACACTGGCGGCGATCGACGCCGACCCGACCGTCTATCACACCATGAACGGACCGGCTGAGTTCCACGTGATCGGCTCGCTGCGAAACTGGAGCATCGTCGATCGCCTCCCCGCCATCGCCGCTCCCACTCTCGTGATCAGCGGTCGTCACGACGAGGCGACTCCGGCGACCGTCCGGCCCTTCGCCGAACGGATCCGCGATTCGCGCTGGGTGGTGTTCGAGGAGTCCAGCCACATGCCGCACATCGAGGAGCCGGCGCGTTTCCGCTCGGTGGTCGAGGAGTTCCTCGACGGGCTGCACTGAGCAGAACCGGCTCATCGGCGTGTACAAGATCCAGTACGGGCGGCATCTGGCCGACCCCGCGCACGCGGGAGTCGCAGCCGGCGTAGGACCTCGCGGGGGCAGAGACGTCAGAAGCGCGGCGAGGAAGGCACGATCCTCCGGAGCGAACTTCACCCTGGTGTCCGCGCCGAGTCGCCGTTCAAGAGCGGTGACCTGGTGGCGCAGGGCAAGGATCTGGGCGTCCTTCTCCCTATCCCCCATCGGCAGCAACCGCAGCGCGGCAAAGGCGTTCGTGACGGTCAGACAGAGCAGGCGAAAGAGCACAAGTGAGCATCCTGCCGCGATCGGCCCCCTTCCAGAGCCCGAAGCGGACACAAGCCTGGAGGAGCCGGGCAAGCTGGATGACCTGCGCGGATGACATTATCGGCAGGCACAAGGGATGAGAGGGTTCAACGGTAATGAATTCGTGCGTACTCATCTCGCACGTGTTGGCAAGCAGTAACGGATGAATGTGTCCTGCAATTCTCGTAGGCGGCCGTGGCCGGCACACAGACATCGCCGCTCACGGTGACCCCCCATCCGTGCCGGCACTTTCGGTATTCGATGGTGCCCTCGATGCAAACGCTACGCGGGATGTCCGTGTCATCACGAGTGCGACATGCCTGATAAACAGGCTCGGAATCTCCGCAGATCGCTCCACCTCCACGATAGACGCACGCCGTGTACACGGCGGAATTCTCGCACTGCAGCAATGTCTTCCGAACAGATCGGCATGTTGAATACGTCTCCGCCACCGGCTCCGCCGCCTCGGCGCACGTGTTCGACCAGAGCCCGACGACATCGGCGGCCACGCAGTCCGCTATGAAGGCTTCCCGCTCAAGTCGTCGGGGCTTCCCGCTCGCGCAGACGTCGTGCTCGGCTGCGGGGGCCTCGCAGGGTTTTCTGTGTGACGCGGTCGGCGAGGGGGTGACGTCCTCGCCTCGGCGGCCACCATGCTCGGAGCTGCCGGAGACGTCCTTGGGGGTCCCGTTCGTTTGAACGTGCACAGTGAACAGGGCCCCTGCGACTATCAGAATGATCGCCACACTGGCGCGATAACGCATCCTCATCTTGGCTCACCGTCTCAGAACAACCCGCGAAGGATCAAGCGGGACTATACGTCAATGGACCACACCTCCAGGGCGCCTTCACGCCTATCCCCCCGTCCTCCCTCATGCACTTCTCCCTGACATTGACCCCACGACCGGGGTACTTCATCCGGAAGTCATCCCATTGTTTATTCATTGCGTCCATGTCCGGATCTCAGGGCCCCGGCGCTGACAGCGCATGGACAACGAGCGAAGTTGTCGGCCCCCTCTGCCATGATCACCGCGATACGGCTTCCACGGAAGGCAGATGAATGGGCGGCGCCACGGCAGCGACCTATGAATGGCTCTGTGAGAAGTTCAGTGACGACACCGACGAGACCTGGCTCTGCGCCGGCTTCGTGCGGGCCCTGTCCCCTCGGGAAGCACTGCGGCGGATCCACGTCACCCCGGGCTCTCTGAGCGAGTCGGGACAGGGCGTCGCAGCCTACGCGGCCAGCGGCGGAACCGTCCTGATCGAATACGGCTGGGCGAGAACCGTCTACGACAAGGCCCATCTGCTGTCCGCGGGTACGACCGCGGCCTCGGTGTTCATGACCATCAACAACGACGGCTTCACCTACTGCGTCGACCGCCGGCAGATCACCACGTTCAGCTTGTACGCCTATTCCTTGAGGAGGGGGTCCGACCCCGACCGCCTCCATGCGGATGTCGAGGACCTCGGCGTGGACATCGACGGTGACCAGATCGACTTCTCCGACGATCCCGTCTGCAGCGCTCTGGCCCTTGCCGAACGTGCCACGGGTGTCCACCTGTCTTCTGCCCGTTTCACCGGTCCGGCTCTGATCGGATCCACCGACCATATCTATCCCTACCGCTGACACCCTTGGCTCATGAAGATCCGGAACATGCGCGGAACGATCCCGGCCCGTCATACCCGATGCGGCGCGAAACTTCAGGTCACGGCACCACACACCGCATAGGAAGCCCTCCTCTTTTAATTCGTTAGGAGTTGGGCCCAAGCCGGCTGGCCAAAGACCGCTAACACCGTTTGGGCAGCAGTTCACCCACTGGCGCGACGGTGTGCGTCCCGCCCCCCGTGCAACGCCATACAGCGATCTCGTTCTCCAGTTCGGCGCACAGGCCCCGGTCGTGCACCGGGCAGGCGGGCCACATCTTCCAGGTCGCCTCCACGACCACCTCCTGGGTGGCGTCGGCCACGTACCGGAGCACCCATTGGGCGTCCCCTCCGGGCCCGAGGCCGTTGCCATGGCAGATGCCCTGGAACTCCACCCATGCCATGCCCATGGTGTCCCAGTCGGGCAGGACCATCCGAAGCGTCCCGGTGATCCCCGCGGCGCGGACGTCACGCTCCACGACCTTCAGCGCCTCCTCCAGCGGCACCAGCAGGCCCGGTTCCAGGGCGAAGGTCGGCCCGAAGCCCATCTCGTCGAGAAGGGCCTCGCCCAGCCGGGCCAGGTCGGCGTCCGTCAACTCGACGGCGGGGCGTTCGAGGAGTTCCCGCGTGACGGGAGTGGGCACGTCCCACTCCTCCGTCAGGCGGGCCAGCTCGACGAGGGGCTCGGCGTCGAGACCACCGTCGCGCAACGCCGTGTAGATGCGCGACGGCCTGGTCGAGCTCATCGGCCTGCCCGTAGGGATGCATGCCGCAGTGTCTCCTGCCCCCCGAATCCCGGCAAGCGAGATTTCCCCCATCATCCGCGGCCAGCGCCATCGTCACCGCGCCGTGCCGCAGGTCGTGCAGCCGCACCGGCGGTAGCCCGCTCTCTTGTACCAGATTATGGAACCGGTAGGTCAGATAGTCCGGCGCCACCGGGCTGCCGTCCTGGCGAGTGAAGATGAGTGCCGTATCATCCCCGGCCTGGCCACAGCGCCCGTCGGTCACACTCGTGGCGGCGCAGGAACCGGACCGTCTGCGGATCCAGCGCGACCGTGCGCCTGCCGGCCGCGCTCTTGGGCGGGAACGGCACCAGCCTCCCGCCGACGTGCACCAGTTGCTGGGCCACGGAGAGTTCGGCCGTCTCCAGGCTGAGATCCACCCAGCGCGGCCCGCCACCACAGCGGGAACATGGGATCCTCTCGGACGCCGTCCAGGAAGGCCACCAGCTGCGGGATCGTCCAGACCGCCACCGTGGGCCTCTCGCCGGTGGCCTTTCCAGGCCGCCACGCGCCGCTTGGTCCACACCTGCGCCTTCGGACGTGATGCGGCCGGCAGCCTCACAGCGCGGGCGGGATTGCTGTTGATCAGCCCTTCCCAGACGGCCTCGTTCAGCGCGGCCCGCAGCGTGGCGCGGATCCGCTCCAGCGACGCCGCCGATAGGGATCTGCCGTACCGGTTCCGGTGTCCGGCCAGCGCGGTGAACATGCGCCGTACATCGCGCAGGGACAGCTCCGACAGCCTGATCCGCCCCAGCGCCGGGACCAACGGCGTACCGGTCAGTTGGTTCCAGGACGCCGGCGGCCTGGAGGTAGCTGAGGCCGGCATCACCGGTCGAGGCGTCTTGCTCGACATCGCCGCCCTGCACGGCCGACAGTGGCTGGACCCAGGTCACGCGATCGGTCGGGACGAGCTCGAGGCCGCCGAACGCAGCAGCGGCGTCAATGTGCGGACCGGCGACATCGTGCTGATCCGCACCGGCCAGTTCGCCCGCCGCGAGCAAGATGGACCGTGGGACTCGGCACAGGCAAAGGCAGGGCTCGACGTCGCCGCCATGCCCTGGTTCGCGGAGCGGGAAGTCTCAGCCCTCGGGTTCGACGGCGACGGCGATGTCGAGCCGTCCCGAGTCCCCAGCGTCGAAGCTCCGGTGCACGTCCTCGGCATCACAGCGATGGGCCTGCACTTCTTCGATGCGCTCGGTCTGGACGACCTGGCCTCAGCGTGTGCGATGCGTCGACGGTACGAGTTCCTGTTCACCGCGGCCCCGATCAGGCTCACAGGGGCCACTGGATGCCTGATCAACCCCCTCGCCCTCTTCTGACCGTCGAGACGCCCCAGGAGCAAAACATGATCGACACTTGGAACTCCGCTCGCGCCCGCGCGACCTGGCCCAGCACGGCGCGTGTCTGATGACCGAGCTAACTCACACCTGGGTGTTCCCGGACTGCTGGCGGCCACCGATCGGTGATCCGGGCCCCCCGGACACGAGGCATTGTGCGTGCTCAATCGGACCGACGAAGACGCCCAACTCGCCGTCGACGTGTTCTTCACCGATCGGCCACCCGTCACCGTTGAGGGCCTTGTATGTGGCGCCGGTCGGGTCAGGCACTTCCGGCTCGACGACCCGTTGGACATGGAAGGTTTTGAGATCCCTGTCGGCACCGACTACGGGATCGTCGTCAGGGCCTCGGCAGCCGTCTCTCTCCAATACACGCGAGTCGACACCCGCAGCACCGCCCTTACGCTCATGACCACCGCCGGCCAGCCAGTTGCAGCCCTCGACGCCTGTGCCGTGCCAAAATTTGCGCACCGGCTCCAACCTGGCGCTTCACAAGATCCCTAGGCTGCTCTGCGGTACTCGTTCATCAACCCTCCGGCATCTCGTCGGCGCTGAAGCGGGCTGAAGGCCTCCTCGCGCCACAGTCGCATGACCGGCGAGACCTCCGTGATCACGGTCGGCGGGTAGTACCAGCCAGGCCCCGGCAGCGATTTTCCGCCGCTTGCGAGCCGACGACATGATCGGCGACACCGCCTTCCGTGACGTCACGCCGGATGAGGAACGATCTCCAGGCCCACGGGGCCGTTGATCATGAACGACGGCATGCGGGCGGGCTGCTCCCCGGGGTGGGCGAGGGCGAGGTCCGGCAGGCGCTCGAACAGCGTGGTCAGGGCGACTTCCGCCTCCAGACGCGCGAGATGCGCGCCGAGGCAGAAGTGGGGTCCATGGCCGAACGCGAGGTGCTCCTTGCTTGTCCGTGTGGGGTCGAAGTGGTCCGGGCGGTCCGGGTGGAGTTCCGGATCGCGCCCGGCGGCGGCGAAGCCGATGATGATCGGGTCACCCTTACCGATGACGACGCCCTCGCCGAGATCGATGTCCTCGACGGCGTAACGCAGCGGAAGGTGCATGACCGGGCCCTCGGCACGCAGCGTCTCCTCAATGACGTCCTCCCAGCTGATGCCTCCCTCGCGGATCCGGGTGAGGTTCTCGGGGTGGGTGAGCAGGGCCTGGACGGCGCTGGTGATGAGGTTGACGGCGGTTTCGTAGCCCGCGCCGATCGTGACGAAGAGGGTGGCGAGCAGCACGGGTTCCGGCATCGGCTCCTCGTCGGGCTCGGACGACAGGAGCAGGTCGCTGGTCAGGTCGGCGGCCGGATGCTCCCTCTTGTACCGCACAAACTCGGTGAACCGGTTGTGGAGTTCGGCCTGGGCGGCCAGCGCCCGCTCCGGGTCGGCCGACCAATCCGTAGTGGCGTCGATCGCGGTGCCGAGCTTCTCGCGCAGGTGGTCCGGAACGCCGAACAGGTCGGTGATGACGGTCATGGTCAGCGGCAGTGCCAGGGCCTGCCGCACGTCGGCCGTCGCCCCAGGCGGCAGGGCGGCGAGCGCCTCGACCAGGCGGTCCGCGGTCGCCTGGACGTGCGGACGCATCCGCTCGACCCGCCGCGGCGAGAACGACGGGGCGATGCGGCGCCGGGACCTACGGTGTTCCTCGCCGTAGGCGTTGAGGAAGCTCTGATTCAGGACGCCCGTGGCCAGCGGCCAGCCCTCGGGCACGTCGGCCAGACCGGGCCAGTGCCGGTGGGGATCACGCGAGACGCGCGGGTCACCGGTCAACGCCTGAATGACGCTGTGCCGAGTGACCGACCAGGCGTAGACGGGCCCCGGAAGCTCGACGAGCACCGCCGGCGCCTGAGCGCGTAACGCGGCAGCCTCCGCGTGCATCGCACGGGCCATGGGATCGAGAACCGGACACCTGGAAACGGACGAGGACGACATATGGTGCTCTTCTCGCTGGAAAGTGCACAGAGGCTTCCGCCGACTCCGCGGCCCTCCGGTTCGGGTGGGAGCCAGATGGTACCGCCGCCGCGCCATGCCTAACCAGGCCAAAAGCGGCAGGGCGTGAAGAGGCAGCACTGCCTGCGGCCCCGTGGGAAGAGAGGGACTGATAGGGCTCGTTTGGCGATCGAACCGTGCCGTCGACGTCTCCGGCCTGACCGACAGGGTGGAGGCATCCCGAACACTCACCAGCTGAACCGATCCGGCTTTCATGGAGGCTCTGATGTTCCTCCTGACGCACGGCTGAGCGAACCGCGCCGCGTGCGGCGGGCCGACCACCGACGATCACCGGGCGGACGGAATGTTCCCCGGCGTCAGGGGCGGACCGGTCCGTCGCGTGCGCGCCCAGATGACGGCGGTGATCGCAACAAGCAGGACGCAGGGAATGAGCATCACGATCGCCCCTGCCCCCGCCGAGCGATCGGAGCCCGCGAGGGGGTCGGCGTGCGTGACGATCCCTATAAGGATCGATCGCACACTCACGGTGGGGAGACTCGGCGTGAGTATGGCCCGTGAACACGGCCACGGCGGTTCCCTCGAAACCGGGGCGATTCAGTTCCGGCCGTAAGCGAGCGAAAAGAAGAGTTAAGCGACCTATAAGACTCGCGGGCTACCGTCGCCGGGGTCCTCGTCCTGGCATGTCATCACGATCCAAGCGGTACCCGGCCCTTATGCGCCGATGAGTCCGCGCTCGGATCTGACAGCCGGGGGGAGATGCTCGTTGAGCAGCGAGCCACTGATCGCATCGCAGACTCCCACCGGCCGGACCGGCGGGATGAAGGCCGCCGCGGTACCCGCGGTGTCTTCCATGAACGAAAGGACACCTCTTATGGAACTCGACATCAAGGCCCTGGACCTGCTCCCCGCCGCCGCGGAAAGCAGCCTGTATCCGTGTGGTCGCATCACCTGCCTGGATTACCTTTCCTGCGCCACCTTCACCTGCGGATCCACCGCCTTCTAACCCTTGTCTCCCGGCGACCGGCCGCGGCGTCTCGCCTGCCGGTGCGCGCTGAAGACCGCGCCTGCGGCGGGGGTGACCACCTCGCCGCAGGCGTCCCGCCCTCACCTGTTCGGAACTCCTATCACGAGGCCTGATCCAGTGATTCGCCGGATCAGGGACCCGTGCCGGGCGATGGCGAATAATGCTCAAAGGCCCTGTGTCTGCTCGGTGGTTGCTCGCGTGTACGCGGTGCGGCGCGCCGCGCGCCGTCATCGCCCGGCATTGCGGCGGGTACGACGGCGGAAGACGGCACGTCGCGACAGTGAACGTCATTGATCAAATCGACATTTAGAATGATCAGAGCCACGATACCGGGAGACACTTGCGCGGCCGATCGCTCAGGAAGAGGACGCCATGACTTGGCTCGTCACGGGGGCGGCAGGCATGCTCGGGCACGAGGTGGTCGCGCTGGCGCGCGGACGAGGGTATGACGTCGCCGCGCGAACCCGCCGGGACCTGGACATCTGCCACCGGAACCAGGTCGAGTCGGCCTTCCAGACACTCACCCCGCGGGTCGTGGTCAACTGCGCCGCCTGGACGGCGGTGGACGACGCCGAGAAACGGGAGCGAGAGGCCTACCTGGTCAACGCCGACGGCCCCCGGCTGCTCGCCGAGGCCTGCGCGCGGCACGGTGCCCGGCTGGTCCATGTCTCCACCGACTACGTCTTCTCCGGTGACGCGGGCGTCCCGTACGGCGAGGACGACCCGGCCGAGCCGCAGACCGCGTACGGGCGGACCAAGCTGGCCGGGGAGAAGGCGGTCCTCGACGCACTGCCTTCCGCCGCCGTCGTCCGGACCGCATGGCTGTACGGCGCCCACGGACCGAACTTCGTGAGCACCATGCTCCGTCTCATGGCGGAACGGGAGACCGTCGAGGTGGTCGACGACCAGTTCGGGCAGCCGACCTGGGCCGCGGACCTCGCGGACCGGCTGGTCACGCTCGGCGAGCTCAGCTCCGCGGCGGGGGTGTTCCACATCACCAACTCCGGGAAGGCCTCCTGGTTCGAGCTCGCCCAGGAGGTTTTCCGGCTGTCCGGCACCGATCCCGAGCGGGTGCGCCGGACGACCTCCGAGTCCTTCGTCCGCCCGGCGAAGCGACCGGCTTTCAGCATCCTGGGCCACGCGCGGTTGCGGGAGCTGGGCCTTGAGCCGCTCCGCCCCTGGCGGGACGCGCTGCGCACGGCCCACCCCGAGCTGGCGAAGCCCTTCCGCTGAGAAGGTGCGCGCTCACCCATCGATGGTGTGCCGCGGAGACCTGGTGACGGTTCCCGGCCGGCGCGATGGCCGGGAACCGTCACGACGGGCCGGCGAGTTCCTACCCGCGGGCGTGCGAGGCGTAGAAGGCCAGGCACTCCTCGTAGGAGGGCAGGAGACCGCCTGCGCGCGCCTCGGCGAGGGTGGGCGCCGCGGCGTCCTTGGGCGACAGGAGCGGTTCGACGTCCGCCGGCCAGGTGATGCCCAGTTCGGGATCGAGTGGGTGGATGCCACGCTCCCTGGTCGGGTTGTAGCCCTCCGAACACAGGTAGATCACGGTCGCGTCGTCCGTCAGCGCGAGCAGGCCGTGCCCCAGTCCTTCGGACAGGAACACTCCCCGGTGGTCCTCGTCGTCCAGGCGCACCATCTCCCACTGGCCGAACCTCGGTGAGCCGACGCGGATGTCCACGATCACGTCCAGCATCGCCCCTCGCACGCACTTGACGTACTTCGCCTGGCCCGGTGGTACGTCGGCGACGTGAATCCCGCGCAGGGTGCCCCGGCGTGAAACAGAGCAGTTGGCCTGGGAGAGCCGCAGCCGCCGTCCGGTGACCGCATGGAACTCCTCCTCGCGGAACCATTCGTGGAGACCTCCCCGATCGTCGATGTGGATTTTCGGGTCGTCAATCCATGCGCCTTCGATTTTCAGTGGCTGCATCTCGGCTGCTCCTGATCCCGGCCGTTTACCGGACCGTGTAGAACGTGCTGTGGCCTTTTCCGCCACGATCCAATGCTGACGGCAGGCGGTCCGATTCGGGTGTCCCGCCGACGGTCGTTATACCAAAGTCGACGCG
Source organism: Streptosporangium sp. NPDC006013 (assembly GCF_040614275.1). Lineage (NCBI taxonomy): Bacteria > Bacillati > Actinomycetota > Actinomycetes > Streptosporangiales > Streptosporangiaceae > Streptosporangium > Streptosporangium sp. NPDC006013. The sequence continues at coordinate 26,774 of NZ_JBEXUE010000026.1, read as the reverse complement.
GCTCATACTTTAGTCGGAAAGCAGGCTCCGCATCGGCGACTTCGGTTGGGACGGGAGATGCCGACGACCGATTCCCGCCGCCACGCTCGGCCTTAATGTTGAATCGTGCGTAAATCCTTACAGCTCATCGGGTTCATCATGATCCTCGAAGGCGTAAGCGGGGCCATCGACCAGATCGCTGTCCAGCCCATCCTCGGCGCGGTGCTCAACTTCTTCAACCGCGTCGTCGTCAATAACGTGGCCTTCCTCGAAGGTTACGAGATCTACGCGAACTTGATCCTGGCGGTTCTCGGGATTGTCGTGATCATTGCCGCGGAAAGGGCTCCGGCGTCCTAACGCCCAGCGCTCTCCGTCCCACCCATTCAATACCGGGATATCAGCAGAGGCCATGAACGAACTGTCACGACCACTACACACCTGTCCGAGGAGCCGGAAATGAAGAACTCGACGGCGGTGCTGGCGGAGGAGACGGGTGAGCCCGTCGCCGCCCGCGCGGAGAACATCTCCAAGCGGTACAGCACCGGAGACACGGCGGTGGCGGCCCTCGACGGCGTGTCGCTGAACATCCCGCGCGGCCAGTTCGCCGGCATCATGGGGCCGTCCGGTTCCGGCAAGTCCACCCTCATGCACTGCATGGCGGGGCTGGACAGCGTGGACTCCGGGCGGGTGTTCGTCGGCGACCAGGACGTGACGGACCTGAACGAGAAGCAGCTCACCCGGCTGCGCCGGGACCGGATCGGCTTCATCTTCCAGTCCTTCAACCTGCTGCCCACCCTGACGGCGCTGGAGAATATCGTCCTGCCGATCCGGCTGGCCGGCCGCACGCCCGATCAGGAATGGCTGGACTCCGTGATCGAGACCACCGGCCTGCGCGAGCGACTGGACCACCGTCCGAACCAGCTCTCCGGCGGCCAGCAGCAGCGGGTGGCGTGCGCGCGGGCGCTCGCCGGCAAGCCGGACGTCATCTTCGCGGACGAGCCCACCGGTAACCTCGACTCCCGGTCCGGCGCCGAGGTGCTGGGCTTCCTGCAGAAGTCGGTGCGGCAGACCGGCCAGACCATCGTCATGGTCACCCACGACCCGGTGGCGGCCGCGTACACCGATCACGTGATCTTCCTGTCCGACGGCCGCGTCGTCGACCGGATGCCGGAACCCACCGCGGAGAAGGTCCTGGAGCGGCTGAAGAGGTTCGAACCCGCGAGGACGAGCACCACGGCCCCCGGCAAGCAGGGGCGGATCTGATGCTCGCGAAACTCACGTTGCGCAATCTCCTGGCGCACCGGGTCCGGCTACTGCTCTCCGTGCTCGCGGTGACGCTCGGGGTCTCCTTCGTCGCGGGCACGATGATCTTCCGGGACACCGCCACCCAGAGCTTCGACCCGATCTTCGCGGGGCGGACCGAGACCACGACCGTGGTCGTCCGGCCCAAACCGGCCGAGGGTGAGAACGCGACACCGGCCACGATACCGGCCTCCCTGGTCGGCACGCTGCAGCAGAGCGTGCCCGGCGCCGCGGAACTCAGGGGACAGTACGACGGGTACGCGGCGCTCGTCCGCCAGGACGGGCGGATCGTCGGCGAGGACCGCGCGGCGCACCTGGGCGCGGCGTACCTGGAGCGACCGGGCGCGGGCCTGCAGATACTCTCCGGCCGGGAGCCCTCGGCGGCCGACGACGTCGTCGTCGAGGAGCGCACCGCGGCCGAGGGGCAGCTCAAGGTCGGCGACCCGGTCAGCGTGGTGACCGCGCGGGCGACGAAGTCCATGCGCGTCGCCGGTGTCTTCAGGGCGGTCAACGACCAGGTCGGTCGTGCCGCCACCTACGTGATGTTCGCCCCGGAGACCGCGCAGGCCCTGCTGACCGGCCCCGGGCAGTACTCGGCGATCTTCGTACGGCCGCGCGAGGGTGTCTCGCAGCAGCAGCTTCTCCAGCAGGTCGGCGCGGCGCTCCCGGCGCAGTACGAGGCCAAGACCGGCGCGGACGAGGTGGAGGAGGTCAAGTCCCAGCTGAGCTCGCTCTTCGAGCTGATCAGCCGGTTCCTGCTGGTGTTCGCCGGGGTGGCGGTCTTCATCGGATCGTTCATCATCCTCAACACGTTCACCATGCTGGTCGTGCAGCGGATCCGGGAGCTCGCGCTGCTCCGGGCGATGGGCGCGAGCCGCGCCCAGGTGACCCGGGCGGTTCTCGGCGAGGCACTCGGGATCGGCTTCCTCGGCTCGACCCTGGGCCTGCTCACCGGCGTGGGACTGTCCTACGGGCTCAGGCTGCTGTTCGAGCGGTTCACCGGCGGCACCCAGGTTCCGCTGCGCACGCCGGTGGTCGGGCTCTCGACCGTGATCTGGGCGTACGCGGTCGGCATGCTCGTCACCCTGCTGGCCGCCTACCTGCCGACGCGCCGCGCGGCGAAGATCCCGCCGGTCGCGGCGATGCGCGACGACGTGGCGCTCACCCGCCGTTCGATGACCCTGCGTCTCGTCGCCGGCGTCGTCATGGCACTGCTGGGCGCGGGAGCGCTGGCCGCGGGCCTGGCGACCGGGAAGGCGGGGGGCACTGCCCTGGTGATCGGCGGCGGTCTGCTGACGTTGCTCGCCCTGACAATGCTCAGCCCGTTCCTGAGCCGGCCGGTCATCGCGCTGCTCGGCTGGCCGATCTCCCGGCTCGGCGGCACGATCGGGCGGCTGAGCCGGGAGAACGCCCGGCGGGATCCCCGCCGTACCGCGGCCACGGCGTCGGCGCTGATGGTCGGGCTCGCGCTCGTCTCGGTGGCGACGGTGGTGGCCGGCTCGATGAGCGCGTCCGCCGACCAGAGGATCGCGCGTCAGTTCGGCGCCGACCTCTCCCTGGACCCGCGCGGTCTCACCGGTTTCAGCCAGGAGACGGTGGACCGGGTGGCCGCCGTCCCGGGCGTGCGCGGCGTCACCGCGGTCCGGCACGGGACGATGGGGATCGCCGACGGGCAGGTGCCCGTCCTGGTCGCCGACCCGGTCGCGCTGGCGGGTCCGGCCAACCTGAAGATCGAGGACGGCACCGGCACCCTGGCCGCCGACGGGCTGCTCGTGCAGAGCGCACTCGCCGCGGAGCGTGGCTGGAAGGTGGGCAGCACCGTCACGGGCCGGTACCCGGACCGGTCCACCGCGACCCTGCGGGTGAGCGGCCTCTTCGCCGCCAACGAGGTCCTGGGCATGTCCTTCGTCGTGAGTCCGGCCGGTTACCAGGCGCACGCTCCGGCCGGTCTGATCCAGAAGGCGTTCGTCGACCTCGACGACGGTGGCGAGGAGCAGGCCCTCGCGGCCGTGCGGTCGGCGCTGCGCGCCTACCCGAACGTCGAACTGAAGGATCGCGAGGCCGTACGGGCCGACGCCCGCCAGGAGATCGATCAGGTGCTGAACCTGATCGTGGTCCTGCTGGTGCTCTCGATCGCCATCGCCGCGCTGGGCATCGTGAACACGTTGAGCCTGTCGGTGATGGAGCGGACCCGCGAGATCGGGCTGCTCCGAGCCGTCGGGATGAGCCGCGGCCAGACCCGATCCATGATCAGCTACGAGTCGGTGATGGTGTCGCTGTTCGGTGCCGTGGCCGGTCTGGCTCTCGGGACCGCGCTCGGCTGGGCGTTGCAGCGGGTGATGGCGGCCGATGGCGTCGAGGTACTCGACATCCCGTACGGCCGGCTCGGGCTCTACCTGCTCAGCGCCGTCCTGATCGGTGTCGTGGCGGCGATCTGGCCGGCCCGGCGGGCCTCGCGGATGAACGTCCTGCGGGCCATCCAGCACCAGTGAGCCGTCGATGTGTTGTGACACGACCGACCTCTGCCGGGGGCGTACGGCGACGCTCCCTGATGTCCTAGGGTGACGACATGGCCGAGATCTCCGTTCCGGACGGATCATGGACGTTCGACAGTGAAATCCTCAGGATCGTGCCAGGCGGGGACAGCGACGTCCACGAACTGCGCAAGACGCTCGGCGAACTGGAGATCCCCCTCGCGGCGATCTCCGGAGCGTCGTTCGAACCCTCGCGCAAGGGCGGCAACCTGCAACTCCGCCTGCGGCCCGGAGCCGATCCGCTGACCGACGTGGTCACCGGGCGGCTGTCGGGATCCGCCGACCCGTACCGGCTGGCCGTCCCCAAGGGGCGCACCGGGGCCGCCGAGTACTTCGCCGACGAGGTGCGCACCCACCTGATGCTGGAGCAGGTGCCGAGCGGTCCCTGCGAGTCGTTCCTGCTGCCCGGCCCCGCCGTACCGGTGTCGGCCTCGGCGGGTGACGGCACGGTGAACTTCGACGGCGAGCGGATTCGCCTGGAATGGAGCGTGTTCGCCAAGTCGGTCAAGGAGGAGGCAGGCCCGCAGACGTTCCTGCTGCGGGATGTGGAGGGCGTGGAGTGGGCCCCGCAGACCGGCATCGGCTATGGCCGCCTCCGCTTCCGTCTCAGGGGCACCGCCCCCGCCGTGGCAGCGGAGAAGGACCTGCACTGCCTGGCCTGGAGCGTGCAGCGGTACGGCGGCTCGACCGTCCTGGTCGCCGCCGCCGTGCTGGCCCGGCTGTCGCCCCGTGCCGAGGAGCCGCCCGCGCTGCCGCCGAGCCGGCCGGACGATCGGCGGCAGCGCCTGGCCGAGCTGGAGGATCACGACGCCCTGGTGCGCCGCCTGGCCGAACTCGGCGATCTGCACCGCTCCGGGGTGCTCACCGACGAGGAGTTCAGCTCGGCCAAGCGGTCGCTGCTGCGCCGGATGGAGCTCTAGCCAGGGACCCCCGCCCCCTCCTGGGTGACCTCCCGCGCGAACTTCTCCAGCGCCAGGACCATCCAGTTGACCAGATCGCAGTTGTGCTTGCGTGCGGCGAACTCCCAGCGTTCGAGTTGTTCCTGGCTCGGGCTCAGCTGCAGCTTCACGGCGAGCCCGGAGCCGCCCGAGGTCTCGCCGTCACCTCCGTCACCGCCCGTCGGCGGGCTCGGTGCCTCGCCCTCCCCGTTTCTCAGGGCGGCCGCCTGCCTGAGCTCCTTGCGCAGGCGGTTCCTGGACCAGGCGTGCTGCTCGGCGCGCTGTAGCCACAGATCCTGTTCGGGCACGCTCAGCGCCGCCACCTCCGCGTGGTGGGCGAAGCTCAGCTTGTCCCTGCGCCGGGGCAGGCCGAAGCGGCGGGCCACCCAGGCGTAGTTGCGCAACGTCTGGTAGTCCAGCGACGTCCGCTCGATGGCCGTCCGGTAGCGGTCGGCGTACTGCTTCTCCCCGTAGACCAGCCAGTCGCCCAGCCACCACGCGGAGGAGTCGGCGATGAGGGAGAGCTGGCGGCCGATGCTCTCCCAGTTGGCGAACGGAATCTGGGTCGGAAACTGGAGGCCGGTTCTTCTCGGTATCACCGTCCGGTCGAGCCCGAGACGGCGGTTGATCCCGTTCTCCTGAGACAGGACCTGTGTCACGCGGCTCTCGCCGCCTTTCTTTCCCCGAACGAGAGGCTCGCTCATCGTTTTCCTTCCTTCCCCGTATCGCTGCTCTTCGAATCAGCACGGCGTGAACGGCCGAATCGTGATCGCTCCGCGTGCGCGGAGTCAGGCCACGAATGTGCGCAGCTCGAATAGGTGCCGCGGCGCCGGCCGTCTTCTGGCCGGCCGCCAGGTGTTCAGCGGCGTGCGTCGGTATCGGTCAAGCCGAGGCCGGCCTCGGCAACATTCGCGTCCCTGGGCTGACGGGCGACACGTGCCATCGCCTGCCAAACGGAGCCGGGAAGGACGCGCAGTCGGTGTGGAAGAGCCATTGGAAGCGTCGCGTCCCCGAACGCGAACGGCCGATCCAGCGGTCTCAGGTACATGACGAGGCAGGCGAACATCGCCAGGGCGAAGCTTCCCAGCCCCATGAGCAGCCCGATGAGGGTGTGCAGGGTGAGACCGGCCACCAGCAGGTACGGCCGGACGGCACGCCGCGACACCAGCCCCATGACCAGGGCGAACTCGATCGCCACCGGTCCCCAGGTGAGCAGCGTGACGCCGACCGATGAGACGCGCAGCGGTTCGAGAACCCCCGCCGCCCAGCCGGGACTACCGAACAGCGGATCGCTGAGCCAGTAGTACAGGGCGGTGCCGTCCGCCCATTCCTCCCGGCCCAGCTTCGCCACCGAGGACTGCAGGTAGATGCCCGCGACCTGGACACGGATGACCAGCAGGGCCGACCAGGCGACCAGTGAGGCGACCGGGTCACCGACGGCCTGGGGGCGTCCCCAGTGCCAGGCGCGTCCGTCGGTCAGCGCGATCGGCAGGAGCAGGAGGGTGAGCACCGCGGCGACCTGGTCCCCGCCGTCGGGGATCGTCGCGGACGCCTGGAAACTCACGGCCACCCACCAGTGCGGCAGCGCGGTGAACCGCGGCCGCCACCCGGAGGCGGCGACGGCGAGGACCACGATGGCCACCAGGTGCGCCCGGTCGGCGTCGACGACGCAGAACAGGCCGTAGGCGGCGACGCCGTCACAGTACGGATAGCCGGGAACGCCCTGCGCGGGCCTGAAGAGCGAGGAGGTCTCGCTGGCGAGCAGCGTGGTCAGGGTACAGAGGGCGAGAAGGGTCCTTGCGAGCCCGTACACGTTCGTCCATGGGCTCGTCTCGGCGATCCCTCGCGCCTTCGCGCCGAGTCCACTCAGCATGCGACCTCCAATCGCACCACCGAGACCGGCATGTGGGTGTGCGCCGCGGCGTCCGCCCAGGCCCACGGCAGTGGCTTCTGCCGTGTCACCTCAAGCGTTCCGCAGAGGATCGGATCGGGAGAGGGGTTGCGCACCGGCACCGCCGCACCGGGCAGTCCGAGGCATCCGGTCACCTCGCTCTGGCAGTCGCGCCACCGGTCGGCGGGTACCGCCGCGAGCAGGATGCCGCGTTCGACCCCCTCGGCGCGGGAGCGTCGGTCAAACCCCCACAGGTTGTGCGGCTCGGCGTGCGGCCCGAGCGTGGCGGGCTGCCACGCTCCGGTGGCGGACGCGCGCCACACGGTCTCCCTCGGTTCGCGGGCGGACTTGGTGAAGAACGCCCACCCCTGGGGAGCGACCAGCCGTGCCGCCTCGCTCACCGTTCGCTGCGCGGGCAGTCGGAGGGCGGCACTGGGCAGTTGGCCGATGACGACATAGAGGATCAGGGCGGTCCAGCCGAGGCCGAGTGCGACCGTGGAGACGCCCAGCCTGACGTCGGCGTTCACCGGGCAAGGGTCTTCGCCACGTCGTCGACCCAGCGTTCCTGGGCCAGAACGGTGCCGCCCTCGGGGACGACGCTCCAGATCCGGTTGGTGTTCCAGATGGTGTTGGTCTGCTTGAGCAGCGTGGAATCGACCACGATGAAGGAGTAGGCGACGTTGGGGGCGGACGCGGGATCGCTGTCGCCGACCGGCACCTTCGCGGCCAGCGCGCCGGCGGAGGACGCGGCCTGCTCGATACGGATCCGGTCGCCGCTGGTGATCGCGGTCTCGAAGGCGGCGAAGAAACCCGGCTCGGCGCGCTTTATCTGGGCGACCAGCTGCTGGGCCCTGGCTGCGGGCCAGACCCCGGTCGAGGATGGGGCACGCAGGTCCGGATATGTTTCCGCTACCTGACCCTGCCCCAGGAAAATTCCCTGGAACAGGGCTTCCCCGTCATAACGTCTGACCTCTGTGGCCCCCAGCGCACTGGAGGCGCTCAGGAGGCTTATAGCGCACAATAAGCCTATAGATAACTGTCTATGCTGCATTGGCACCCCGTAACAACACCTGCATCAGGCAAGACGGAAGTTATCCTATAATTTCTATAACAAGCAGTAAAGGGGCCGATAGCCTGACCAGACGCCATACCACCTTTTTGCCTACGGCGGAGGCGCCCGACCTTGAGACCTTATGCAGCTGAACATCGACCCTAACTCCGCAGTCCCTCTTTTCGACCAGATCGCCCAGGGCCTGCGGCGCGAGCTGATCACAGGAACATTGCAGCCCGGTGACCATCTGCCTCCCGCCAAGACTCTGGCGGCGAGCCTGCAGGTGAACCTGCACACGGTGCTGCGCGCTTACGCGCTACTCCGCGACGAGGGCATGGTCGAGGTACGCCGCGGCAGGGGAACCGTGGTCATCGCCTCCGCGACGCGAAGTGGAGACCGGCGCCTGGACAGAGCGCTCGTGAGCCTCGTCGTCGAAGCGCGACGAGCCGGCGTCACGGAGAGTGCTCTGATGAATCTTGTGTTACACGCTTTCCGAAGCAACACAAGTTATGACACTATCTCGGACTGATCAAGATAGTGTCATTTGTCTGCTTTTTGGACAAATGTTATAATAATGGGGGAAGCGTGCGATTCCAGGAGGAAGATAGGCGAGCAGCAATACGTTTCTTACTCATTGTGGTGCTCACTCCTCTTAGCGTGTTCGTCTTGACGCTGGCGGTCCCCTTCCTCCTCAGCGAGCGTCTGCCCGACCCGGTGGCCGCCCACTTTACCGATGGGCACCCCGATGAGTCAGCCCCGCTGCAACCACTGATCCGGGACATCCTGATAGTCGGCGCGAGCGCGTGGTCGATCCTGGCCCTGCTCGCCTACCTGCGGCCCGCGGGCTCGCTCGGGCGCAGGGCCGCCGCGGGCAGCGCCGTGGCCCTGCCCACCGCGCTGTGTCTCGCCGTGCTGCTGGGCACGGTGGGCGCCAACCTGGACGCCCCGACCTGGCGAGAGGCAACCACGTCGCCGGTCTCGGAGGCCATCACGATCGCCGGTGGAGCGCTGGTCTTCGTGTTCGGCGCGATCGCCGTGCATCCGCTGCGGCGGGGCCCGCGTGAGGCCGCCGACCTGCCGGCCGAGCCGGTCATCGGCCGGGCCCGCTCCCGGCAGGGGCGTATGGTGTGGATCGGTCAGTCCCGCAATCCCGACCTGGTGTGGAAGACGTTCACGGCCACCTGCATCATGGTCGTGCTCACGATCGCCGGTACGTACTGGATGGCCGTACCTGCCCTCCTGTCGCTGACCACGCTGCATCTGTGGGGCGGGATCGTCGCCTCCTTCGACGGAAAGACGCTCTCGGTCCGGGGCCACATCCCGTTCGGCCTCATCCGGCGCATCCCGCTCAGCCGGATCGAGACCGCGGAGAAGATCGAGATCGATCCGCAGGAGTGGGGCTGGGGCTGGCGGCTGCGCAGCATCAGACGGCACGCCATCGTGATACGCAAGGGCGAGGGGCTCCTGGTGGCGCTACGCGGGGGCGGCGAGTTCATCGTGACCGTCGACGACGCCGCCGGCGGCGCCGAGGAGATCAGGCGCGCCCTGCGTGGACGACCCCCCACCTGCCCGGCCACCGCCCGGGGGATCACGACCCGCCACCTCTCCGGCGGGACCGGCGAGCTCCAGGAGAGGCGGAGACCCCAGCGGCTGTGGCCCGCGACCGGGCTCGGAGCGACGGCTCACGACTTGCCATACGACGCATGAACCATCCGGTGAGCGCGGTGGTGACGAGGATCACCGGCCCCGCGCCGATACCGAGCCAGGTACGCCGGCCGAGACCGGGCTCGGTCCCCGGAACACTCGTCATGCTGGACGTGGTGCCCTCGGCCACGGCGCCGGCCGGGCGAAGCCCGCTCCCTCCCTTCGAGGTCGTTGCCCATCGGCCGGGTCAGGAGGCCGGCACCGGCCGCGACCTCCCGGCCGAGAACGCCCCCATGCCGTACAGCAGCGGGTTTCCAGGACCGGCCTGCACGTTCACGACCCGGCCGAAGAGCACCGCGTGGTCGCCCACGATCAACGTCTCGGCCACCTGACACTCGGCCACCGCGAAGGCGTCCTCGACCAGCCAGGGCAGCCCGGTGAGCGCCGTCCGTTCCCAGGCGACCTGATCGAAGCGGTCGGATTTCGGCGAGGCGAAGAGTTCCGCCGTGCTCTGGGCGCCGTCGTCGAGCAGGTTCACCGTGAACTCTCCCCGGCTGCTGACCGCGGCCAGCGTCCCGCTCCGGATGTCCAGGCAGACCAGTAGCGTCGGCGGGTCGAGCGTCACGCTGGTGAGCGAGTTGCAGGTCAGCCCGTGCGGCCGCTCGTCGCCGTCGATGGACGTGATGATCGTGACACCGGTGAAGTAGGAGCTCATGAAGCCGCGGAAGGCATCCGGCGTCACGAGGTGATGCCGGTCAGCCATTGATACCGGCCAGGTACTCGTAACAGCTGGGCAGCGCGGCGACCATCTCCTCGGCCTCCGACCTGATCCGGGCGAACTCGGCCAGGGCGTTGCCGGGGTCGAGGTGTTTCAAGGCCGGCGGCGGCGTACGGGGAAGGTTGCCGAGACCGAGGTTCATCGCGTTCCACGAGTAGCTCTCGAATCCGTGGAAGTAGGGGTAGATGGTCTCCTCGTCCAGCAGGCGCGACTGGGCGAGGTCGAGTTTCTCCCGCAGCCCGGCGGGCATCGCGCGGGTCTTCGCCTCCTTCCAGTACGGCGTGTCGTCGCGCTGCGCGGACTTGTAGTGCAGGACGAGGAACTCCTTCACCCCGTCCACAGCGTGCGCGACCCGGGTGTTGTAGGCAGCGATCTGGTCGCTGTCCCACCGCTCGTCGGGGAAGTGCTTGACGAGCTGCTCGATGCCGTGCTGGATGAAGAAGATTCCGGTGGACTCCAGCGGCTCGACGAACGCGCTGGAGAGACCGAGCGCCACGCAGTTCTTGACCCACGACTCCCGGTTGCGGCCGATGCGCATCCGGATGTGGTTGGCCTGGAGGTCCTCCTGGCCGGGCGCGGCGGCCTGGCGCAGCTCCCGCTCGGCCTCCTCCGGGCTGATGAACTGGTCGGAGTAGACGTAGCCGGTGCCGTTGCGGCGGAACAGCGGGATGGTCCACATCCAGCCCGCGCTCATCGCGGTCGCCGTGGTGTACGGGCTCATGTCCGTGGCCTCTTCACGCGGCACCCGGAGCGCGACCGCGCGGTTGTTGGGCAGCACGTCCTCGAACGACTGGAACTCGGTGCCGAGCGTCTGGTTGATCAGCATGCCGCGGAAACCGGTGCAGTCGATGAAGAGGTCACCGGCGATCTCACCGTGGGCCGCGGTGTGCACGTGGCTGATCCAGCCGCGCTCGTCCTGCGCGACGTGCTGCACGTTGTCCAGGATGTGCCGGACACCGCGCTTGACGGAGAAGTCGGCCAGGTATCTGGCGACCTCGTCGGCGTCGAAGTGATAGGCGTACGGGAACTGGGCCCGCTGCTCGGCCAGGGTGGACCGGCCCAGCGGGCCGTCCAGCTCGGAGGCGAAGAGCGACCCGTCCCGCATCCGCGGCGAGCGCTTGGCCTCGCAGAGCGCCGAGGTGATGAAGCAGGAGCGGTCGAACGGCTTGCTCCGGTCGCCCAGTTCGAGCCACCAGTCGGCGATGGAGAATCCGTCCACCACCCGCAGCCGCTCGAACGGGTGGTAGAAGTACTCGCCCGCTCCGCTCCAGTTCTCGAAGCGGATGCCGAGCTTGTAGCCCCCGGCGCATTTCGGCAGCCAGTCGGCCTCGTCAAGACCGAGGTAGTCGAAGAAGTGCCGCACGGTGCTGAAGGTGGCCTCGCCGACGCCGATCCGCTTCACCTGGGGCGATTCCACCAGGGTCACGTCGATCCGGTCGCCGAACGCCGCCATCAGGTAGCTGGCCGTCATCCATCCGGCCGTACCACCGCCCACGATAACCACGGATCGGATCATTAAAGCTCCTCAACATTCGTTGGAAAGGCCGGATCTCGGCCCGGTCAGGCCAGCTCGTAGACGACGGAGTCGGCGGGGACCCGCACGACGCGGGCGTTCAGGAACTTCCAGCCGCTCTCCTCGAACACGCCCTCCCACTCGGCGAGCGTGGGCAGGTAGACGCCCATCAGGTCGTGGGCCGTCTCGAACGCCAGCGTGAACACGGGCTTGTCCCGGTCGGGGATGCCGGTGGTCCGCGCCGTGTCGCCGAGCAGGAACCTCCGGACGTTGGGGAACGCCTCGCGCAGCCGGCGCAGCGAGGCCACGCACCGCTCTCGCGGCCAGAAGTCGTGGCCCATCATGAAGCAGGTGAGCACCTCCACCTTCTCCAGGCGGGGGTCCGGGGCCAGGTCGCGCACGTCCGCCTCGATGAAGTCGAAGCGCCCGCCGAAGCCCTCGGCGGCCACGTTCTCCGCGGCGTCGCGGAGTGCGTCGGGCGCGATGTCGATCCCGATGCCCTGGACGTTGGGATAGCGGCTCGCGATCTGCGCCAGGCGCCCGCCGCTGCCGCACCCGAGGTCCGCGACGGTGCCGAAGTCGAAGTCGAGCGCCTCCATCGCCTCCCAGAAGACCGGGTCGAACGAATGCCGGTTGATGTCCTTGCAGGCGTAGCTGATGGCCACGGCGTTGCGCCGGTAGAAACCACCGACCCTGTTCTCGTTGCGGACGATGCCCGGCATGTTCGCGAACAGCTCGGCGCAGCCGATGGTCAGCCAGTGGAAGAACGCCTTGTCCCGGTAGACCTCGGCGAACGCCGACCCGGCACGCACCGTGTCCGCACCGTCGTCCGCACTGTCGCGGACCACCACGCCGGCCGAGCCGAGCGCGGCGAACATGCTCCGCATGGACGGCAGATGCAGGTTGTGCTTCTCACAGAACGCGGGGACGTCGATCACGCCGCGGTCGTTCAGGACGTCGAACGCGCCCACCTCCCACGCGGTGGCGATCGCGAACCCGGCCACGGTGGAGTTGAAGATGTCGGCGGACAGCCCCGTGCCGTCGGAGGACGGGCCGAATCCGGTCGCGTGTGCGGTCATCAAGCTCTCCTTCAAGCGGGCATCGGCGAAGGCGACACGACCGTCGCGTTCAGCGAGCCGGTACAGGCGGGAAAGGTCCCGGCTCGCGGGCCGGGGAGGGGTCACACGATCCGCACGTCCGGGACGTACAGGATCCACTTGCCGCCCGCGTCCCGGAACTCCTGCTCCTTCGCCATGATCTCCTCGGCGTGGTTCCAGGCGAACAGCAGGGCGTAGTCGGGGTAGGGCCGTGAGAAGTCCGCGGGTGTCCGCACCGGGATGTGCGTACCCGGGGTGAGCCGCCCCTGCTTGGTGGGGGTGCTGTCGCAGACGAAGGAGACCAGGTCGGGCCCGATGCCGCAGAGGTTCGTCACGGTCGCGCTCTTCGCCGTGGCGCCGTACCCGACCACCGACCTTCCCTCGTCGCGAAGGCGGCGCAGCAGTGACGTGAGGTCCTCGCGGATCTTCAGCACGTTCTCACCGAACCGGCGCAGCGTGGCCATCTCGCCGAGCCCGCGCGCGTCCTCCTCCGCCAGCAGCTCGGCCACCGCGGCGGACGGCTGCCGCGACCCGGCGGGAGCCAGCGTGTAGCGGACCTCCCCGCCGTGTACCGGGAGCCGCTCCACATCCACCAGCTCCAGCCCGTGTGCGGCGGCCATCGCACCGACCGACCGCACGGTGAAGAAGAAGAAGTGCTCGTCGTAGATCTGGTCGAACGAGGTCCGTTCGACGATGTCGGAGAGGTAGGGGTCCTCGAAGACGAACACCCCGGTCGGCGCCAGCAGCGCGGCGACGCCGGACAGGACCGACCCGATGTAGGGGATGTGGCAGAGCGTGTTGGCCGCGTAGATGACGTCGGCGTGCCCCTCCGCGGCGAGGATCTCCTTCGCGGTCGACTCCTCGAAGAACGACTTGCGGACCCTGATCCCCTTCTCGGCGGCGAGGTCGGCCACGCCTCCGGAAGGCTCCACGCCGAGGTGCCGGACGCCGGCCTCCGCGAGCGCCCTGAGCATCACGCCGTCGTTGCACCCCACCTCGACGATGAACGGGTCCTCGCCGGTGAGCTCGGTCGTGAGCAGGCGCTTGGCCAGCCCCTCGAAGTGGTCGCGCATGTAGGCCGACCCGGAGGAGTAGTACGGGTACTCCTCGTGGAACATGCGGTCCCGCGGCACCTCCTCCATGAGCTGCACCATCGTGCACGCCTCGCAGAGGCCGGTGGCGAGGCGGAAGAAGAACTCCTGGCCGAGGTCGGAGCCGGGGGCGAGGAAGGCGTCGGACAACGGCTGGCGCCCGAAGTCGAAAAACTCATGAACAGTGCCACCGCACACGCGGCATTGGGATGTGTTCGGCATATGAGCTCCTGACTGACCAAACCGACGGCGAGTTGAGTGGGCCGAGTGTCAATGGGCGGACTCATCCGCGGTGTCCTCGACCAAGGAACGGGAATCGCTCCGTACAAGTTTCCGCAAGCAATGCTCTTTCGGCAAACACTTCGTTCCCGCAGCACCCTGTGGCGATGGTGTTTCGCCTTTCTTGAGCAGGCAGGGAACTGATTTAATTTCCGGAGGCCGGGCCGGTTCGCTGTCCCGCCAGCGGGACGAAGAGGCGGTTCACATCAGGGTTTATCTGGTGTGACGGGATCGCTCTGCGGTGCCACCCGCCGACGGCCGTCTAGCATTTTGCGTTGTTAATTCGCTATCAATGGCAGGCACGGCGCAACCGCGCGACGAATGCGGAGGAGACCGATGATTACTGCCGGGCTCAAGCTGACCAAGAGCGGCGGCCTCGCCCTGATCCGGGATGGCAGGCTCGAGTTCAATATCGAGATCCAGCAACTGGACAACAACCCGCGTTATAGCGGCGTCCAGGACCTGGAAACCCTGCCGAAATTGCTGGCCGACCGGGGATACGACGTGGACGACGTCGACGAATGGGTGGTCGACGGCTGGGCGGGCACGAAAAGCGGTCGGGTGCTGGATGTCGAGGTGGCGCCGTACCTGGAGACGGGGTCTGCGCCCGACCCCGCCCTGCCCGGCCACCGGGGCACCGTCCTGCTGGGCGGGAAGTCCAGACCATATACCAGCTATCCGCATGTGACGAGCCATATCGCGGCGGCCTACTGCACGAGCCCGTTCGCCCTGCGCGGCGAGCCCGCCATGGTCCTGGTGTGGGACGGCGACGCCTTCCCCCGGCTCTACCACGTCGACGAGGGCGGGCGGATCGAGGCCGACGGTGCGCTGTTCCCGCTCATCGGCGACGTGTACGCCATGGCCACCCAGCATTTCGGACCGTTTCCCCGGGAGAGCGGGGAGGGCGAGCCTGGCCCCCACGCGGCGGGGGACCTCATGGCGTACATCGCGATGGGCACCGTCAAGGACGAGATCCAGGCGGTGCTCCGCACGCTGTTCCACGAGCACTTCGAGGCGGACACGCCTCGGGCGCGGGAGTACCGGCAGGCGGTCGTCGGCTGCGGCGGCGCCACCGAGCCGTCCCACCGGTACGTACACGCCTACCTGGGCGAGCTCCGCGAGCGGATGGACCGGCTGGGGGTCGGCGACGCCGACGTCCTGGCCGGCCTGCACGACTTCGTGGAGAAGCTCCTCATCGAGCGGCTGGTGCCGCGGATGCGGGCGTGGCGGGGAGACGGGCCGGTCAACCTGTGCTTCGCGGGCGGCTGCGCGCTCAACACCAAGTGGAACTCCGCGCTCCGTGCGGAGCCGGCGATCCGCGAGATGTGGGTGCCGCCCTTCCCCGACGACTCGGGATCGGCGATCGGCGCCGCGGCGGCCCACCTGGGCCGCGCGGACGGTCTGCGCCCGCTCGAGTGGAACCTGCGGGCCGGCCCCGCACCGGTCCGCCACCCGCACCTGCCCCCGGGCTGGTCGGTGTCGCCGTGCCGACCGGAGGAGCTGGCCCGCCTGCTGCACCTCACCGGCAAGCCGGCCATCGTGCTCAGCGGGCGGGCCAAGCTCGGCCCGCAGGCGCTGGGGTCGCGCAGCATCCTGGCCCCCGCCGTCGATCCGGGCATGCGCCGGCTGCTGAACGAGGTGAAGCAGCGCGACGGGCACCGGCCGGTCACCCCGATATGCCTGGCCGACCACGCGCGGGACGTGTTCGATCCGGGGACGCCGGACCCGTACACGCTGTTCGAGCACCGACTCCGCCCGGAGTGGGTGGATCGGATCCCCGCCGTCCAGCACCTGGACGGCACGACCCGGTTGCAGACGGTCAGCGTGGACGACGATCCGACGCTGACCACCATCCTGCGCGAGTACCACAAGTGGAGCGGGATCCCGGTGCTGTGCGGCACGAGTGCCGGCCTGAGCGGGAGCGGATTCTTCCCCGACGTCGTCTCCGCGATGCGCTGGGGCCGGATCGACATCATCTGGAGCGACGGCGTCCTGTACCGCCGCGTCCGCAACGGCAGCGAGTGAAGGAGCCGGACATGACCCGAGAACCGCGCGCGATGGTGATCTCGCTGCAGAAGAGCGGGACCCACCTGATGCAGGAACTCATGCTGGAGCTGGGCTTCAAGATGGTCGGCGTGCCCCGGCCCGCGCCGCACACCGTGCCCGTGTTCGACGAGGAGCAGAGCAAGGCCATCGCGGCGCAGGTCCTCTCCAAGCTCGACTACGACGAGTTCCTCGAACTTCAGGGCACCGAGGCGTTCGCCGAGCGCGCCCAGGAGCTCTGGGGGACGATGGTCTGGCACTGGCAGCGCCAGCTCGGCCAGCGGGTGGTCAACCGGTACGGGCGCACCAGGTACGAGTTCGCCGAAGGGCTCGCCACCAACCCGCACCTGTCCTACAGCCGGTTCGCCGACACCCCGCCCGGCCTGTGCTGGATCTTCCACGAGCTGGACATCGAGCGGGTGGACGGCACCTTCCTGAGCGAGTGGGTGGAGACCGCGAACCCGCCGCTCATCTTCAACTACCGTGACCCGCGCGACGCCGTCGTCTCCATGATCAACTTTCTGGAGGGGCGGACCAGGGAGGGGTACGGCAACTTCTTCGAGGCCGACATCTTCAGCGCGATCCTGGCCAGCAAGCCCACCTGGGAAGAGAAGATCGACTACGCGTTGCGGGACCGGTCGTTCCTCGGCCGGGACCAGTTCGAGAAGGCGCTCTGGCTGCTCAATCACCCGAAGGTCTGCAAGGTGCGGTACGAGGACCTGGTCGGGCCGCAGGGAGGCGGCTCCCGCGAGCGGCAGCTCGACGCGGTGAACCGGGTGCTGCGCCATCTCGGCTCCGACCGGGACGCGGAGGAGGTCGCGGGCCGGGTCTACAACCCCGACTCGTGGAGCTTCTACAAGGGCCGCAGCGGCGGCTGGCAGGAGCGGTTCACCGCGCGCAACCTGGCCAGGTTCAACGAGCAGTTCGGTGACCTGCTGGAGCAGTACGGCTACGAGTGAGGCGAGATCCCCCGGCCGGCGGCGATGCCGGGAGCCGCACCGCCGCCAGGCCCCCGTGCCGCGTCCTAGACTTACCCGGGATGGATGAATTCGCCGTGCCGCCCGCGTCCCGGCGCAGCGTGCGCGACTGGCTCGTGGACATCGGCCTGTTCCTCTTCGCGGCGGCCTTCGGCATCATGACGGCCGCCGAGCGTATTCAGATGCCCACCCAGGACGTGTCGCCCTGGGTGTTCCAGCTCGACCAGTTGATCGGCGTGCTCGGCTGTGCCGCGCTGTGGCTGCGGCGGCGCCGCCCGGTCGAGCTGGCCCTGGCCCTCGTCGTCCTGTCGGCCTTCTCCGAGCTGGTCGGGGGCCCGATGCTGGTGGCGCTGTTCACAGTGGCGGTGCACCGGGCGGCGCGGACCACGTTCGCCGTCTTCACGTTGAGCCTGATCGCCGCGCTGGTCTACGCCGTGCTCAGGCAGGAGGTCGGCGCGCCGCGCGAGTTGCTGTTCCTGCTGGGGGTCGCGACCCAGGGCTCCGCCATCGGCTGGGGCCTTTTCGTGCACCACCGGCGCAGGCTCGTGCTGTCGCTGCGGGAGAGCGCCGCCAGGGCCGAGGCCGAGGCCCAGCAGCGCGCCCGCGAGGCGATCGCCCGGGAGATCCACGACGTCCTCGGGCACCGGCTGTCCCTGCTGAGCGTGCACGCGGGCGCGCTGGAGTTCCGGCCGGACGCTCCCGCGGAGGACATCGCCCGCGCGGCCAAGGTGATCAGGCAGAGCGCCCATCAGGCGCTGCAGGACCTGCGGGAGGCCATCGGCGTGCTGCGGGCCCCGGTCGGCGAGCTGTTACAACCCTCCCTGACCGACATCGAGGAACTCGCCGCCGAGTCCCGGCGGGCCGGGATGCGGGTGAACCTCACCCAGGAGGTTCCCGGGACCGTTCCCGGCCGGAGCGCCGGCACCGCCTACCGGATCGTGCAGGAGGCCCTCACCAACGCCCGCAAGCACGCCCACGGGGCACAGGTGTGGGTGCACACGACGGGGACGCCCGGCCAGTGGCTCTCGATCGAGGTGCGCAACTCCGCGCCCGACGCCCCTTCCTCGGCCGCCCCCGCCCCCGCCCCCGCTCCCGGCGAGGGTTCGGGACAGGGGCTGGTCGGCCTGGCCGAACGGGTCGCCCTGATCGGCGGGCGACTGGAGCACGGGCCCACCGCCGAAGGTGGCTGGTGCCTGTCGGCCTGGCTACCCTGGCCGGTATGACCTCCCAGCAGCCGCGGCAGGTCGGCGTGCTCATCGTCGACGACGACCCCCTGGTACGCGCCGGGCTGGTGATGATGCTGGGCGGCGCGCCCGATCTCAGCATCGTCGCCGAGGCGGGCGACGGGAGCGAGGCGCTCTCGATGGCCGCCCGGCATCGCCCCGACGTCGTCCTGATGGACATCCGGATGCCCGTCATGGACGGGCTGACCGCGACCAGGGAGCTCCGCGCCCGCCCCGGCGCCCCGGAGGTCATCGTGATGACCACCTTCGACGCCGACGACCACGTCCTGCGCGCGCTGCGCGCGGGAGCGGCCGGCTACCTGCTCAAGGACACCCCGCCCGCGGAGATCGTGGCCGCGGTGCGCCAGGTCACCCTGGGCAACCCGGTGCTCTCCCCCGCCGTGACGCGACGCCTCATCGCCCGGGTCGCCGACGACGGCGAGAACGAGCGCCGCACCCGGGCGCGGGAGCGGCTGGCCCAGCTGGCCGGCCGGGAACGCGAGGTGGCCATCGCGGTCGGGCAGGGCAGGTCCAACGCCGAGATCGGCGCCATGCTCCACCTCAGCCTGGCCACGGTGAAGACGCACGTGTCCAGCGTCCTCACCAAGTTCGACCTCAACAACCGGGTCCAGATCGCGCTGCTCGTCCACGACGCGGGCCTGCTCGACGACCCGCGGTGACTCAGCCGGCGGCGCGCTTGGACTTCCACCAGGAGGGGTTGTCGGCGTACCAGCGGACGGTCTCCGCCAGGCCGTCCTCGAACGCGGTCAGCGGCCGGTAGCCGAGAGCGCGCAGCTTGGTGTCGTCGAGCGAGTAGCGGCGGTCGTGCCCCTTGCGGTCGGTCACCCGCTCGACCATGGTCCAGTCGGCCTCCAGCGCGTCCAGCAGCCGCTGGGTGAGTTCCAGGTTGGTCAGCTCGGCGGTGCCCGCGATGTGGTAGACCTCGCCGGGCTCGCCCTGTTCGGCGACCAGGCGGATGCCCCGGCAGTGGTCGTCGACGTGGATCCAGTCGCGGATGTTGCCGCCGTCGCCGTACAGCGGGACCTTCCTGCCCTCCAGCAGGTTGGTGACGAAGAGCGGGATGACCTTCTCCGGGAACTGGTACGGCCCGTAGTTGTTGCCGCACCGGGTGATCGACACCGGCAGCCCGTGCGTGATCGCGTAGGCGCGGGCGATCATGTCGCCGCCCGCCTTGGCCGCCGCGTACGGCGAGCGCGGGCTCAGCGGGGCGTCCTCGTCCCAGGAGCCCGTCTCGATCGACCCGTACACCTCGTCCGTCGAGACCTGGACGACCCTCGGCGTACCCGCGTCCAGGCAGGCCTGCATCAGCGTCTGGGTGCCGAGCACGTTGGTGCGGACGAACTCGCCGGCCCCCTCGATCGACCGGTCGACGTGTGACTCGGCCGCGAAGTTGATCACGACGTCATGGCCGGGGACCACCCGGCTGAGCAGTTCGGCGTCGCAGATGTCGCCCTGAACGAGATCGTGCGGCACCCCCTCCAGATTGGCCGGGTCCGCGGCGTACGTGAGCCGGTCGAGCACGGTGATCCGGGCGTCCCGGGTGGTTCGGACGAAATGGGACCCGATGAACCCGGCACCGCCGGTGACGAGGATTCTCATGAGCGAGACACACCTTTCTGTCTGGGTAGGGCGCAGATGACACGCGCTACCGGGCCAGACACCATTCCAGCACCGCCATGGCGCTGTGGAGCTTGTTACGCGCCTGCTCGAAGGCGATACTCGCCGGGCCGTCCAGCACCTCGGCGGTCACCTCCTCGCCGCGATGCGCCGGCAGGTCGTGCATGAAGCAGGCGTCCGGGTAACGGGACATGAGTGACGCGTCCACCTGAAACGGTGCGAAGACCTGCCGCCATCGCGGGTCGGGCTTGCTGGTCCCGGTGGTCTGCCAGCGGGTGGTGTAGACGACGTCGACCTGGGCGGGCAGCGACAGCATGTCGTGGCTCTCGCGGACACTGCCGCCGGATCGCGCCGCCAGCGCGGCCGCCTCCGCGAGCACGTCCGGCGTGAGGCCGTACCCGCGGGGAGTGCGGAACTCCAGCTCGACACGGGGGAACCGGGAGAGTGCGAAGGCCAGCGCGACCGCGGTGTTGTTGCCCTCACCGACGTAGAGCACGCGCAGCCCTTTGAGACGGCCGAACCTGGCCGACATCGTGGTGAGGTCGGCCAGGGCCTGCGTGGGGTGCTCCTCGGCGCTCATCGCGTTGACGACGGCGGGGCAGTGCTCGGCGAACGTCCGCATCTCCCGCTGCGGCCCGGCGGTACGGATGACCAGGCCGTCCAGCATGCCACCGAGCACCCTCGCGGTGTCCTCCAACGTCTCACCGGTGTTGAGCTGCAGGTCGCCGGGTCCGTAGGTGATCACCTGCGCGCCGAGTCGCAGCGCGCCGGTGGTGAAGGAGGTCCGGGTGCGGGTGGAGGTCTTGCTGAAGTAGACGCCGACGATCCGGCCGCGCAGCGGGGCGTCGTGCGCCTCCGGGTCCGCGGCGAGGTCGACACCGCGCCGGACGATCGACTCGATGTCGGCGTCCTTGAGGTCGCGCAGCGAGATCACATCACGGGAACCGACCATGACTCACTCCTCGGGGTTGTCGATGACCGCGGTCAGCGCGGCCGCCAGAATGGACACCTGCGGTGGGAAGAGCGCCGTCCGGTGGTCGCCGGGGACGCGGTGGACACGCACCCCCGCGGCCTGCCGCCGCCACTGGTCCAGGTAGTCGTCGAACGACCGGCCGAGAATGGTCTGGTAGCCGCCCGCGGCGAGTTCCTCGCAAACGATCAGGTCGACCGTGCCCGGGTAGGCGGCGAAACGGTAGCTGGAGCGGGCCTCCAGCATCTCCCGCCAGGAGCGCAACCAGTGCGTCCAGCCCTCGCCGAGGTCGAGGTCCGCACCGTCGACCAGCAGGTCGCCGTCGTCGATCACCTCGCGCAGCACGGCCATGATCTCGGCACGCGCCTCCTCGCCGCCCGGCCCGTCCTGCAGGTCCGCGAGGAGCCCCTCGGCCCGGCGCAGCACCTCCAGGTTGGCCAGCAGCGGGTTGACCCCGGCCGAGGCGTACTCGAACGGGTCGATCAGGATCAGCCGGGGCCGTTCACCGATCTCGTGGAGCTGGCGGGCCATCTCCCAGGCGATACCGCTGGAGGCGCACCAGCCGAGGATGTGGTACGGGCCCTTCGGCCGTGCCTCCCGCAGTTCCGCCAGGTAGGTGGCCGCGATCTCCGGCACGCTCGTGGCGTGACCGTGGACGCCGTGCAGTCCGGGCCACTCGAAGGCCGCCAGGGGTCGTTCCGGCGCGTACACGTCGGCGAGATGCCGGTACCAGTGGGCGCTCCCGCCGCCGGGGTGGACGCAGAACAGCGGCGTGCCCTCGTCCTGGTCGTTGAGCCAGAGCAGCACCGACGGCCTCTCCCGCTCCGCCGCGGCGGCGGCCGCCAGGCCGCGTACCGTGCGGTGTTCCAGGAAGTCGCGGAAGGTCACCTCGACGCGGTGCTCCCTGGCCAGCCGGGCGACGATCCGGAGCATGAGGAGCGAGTGGCCGCCCAGCTTGAAGTAGTCGTCGTCGCGGCCCACCCGCTCGATGCCCAGCGCGTCGGCCCACACCTCGGCGATCGCCGTCTCGACCGGACCGTCCGGCGGCTCGTACCGCGTGGTCACCCTCGGCCGGTCGGAACCGGGCACGGGCAGCGCGGCCCGGTCGACCTTGCCGTTGGCCAGGCGGGGGAAGGACTCCAGGACCACGAAGTGGGTCGGCACCATGTACCCGGGCAGCACCCGGTCGGCGTGGCGGCGCACCTCCTCGACGGCGGCGCCGTCGAGGAGGATCAGGTAGGCGGCGAGCCGCTGCTCACCCTGCGGCCCGGGGACCGGGTGCACCACCACGGCCCGGACGTCCGGGTGGTCGGCGAGGATGTTCTCCACCTCGCCGAGCTCGACCCGGAACCCGCGGATCTTGAGCTGGTGGTCGCGCCGGCCGAGGATCTCGATCCGGCCGCCGCGGTCGCGCCTGCCGATGTCGCCGGTGGCGTACATCCTGCCGCCCGGCTCGGCGAACGGGTCGGGCAGGAACACGTCCGCGGTGGTGGCGGGCCTGCCGAGATAACCCCGGGCCAGCCCGTCGCCACCGACGAAGATCTCTCCGGCCACCCCGTCGAGCACCGGTTCCAGGTCCCGGTCGAGCAGGTACACGGTGGTGTCGGCGGCCGGCACCCAGACCGGCCCGTCATCGGTCATCCGGGTGCCGAAGGCGAAGACGGTCGCCTCGCTCGGGCCGTACATGTCCCAGACCTGGGCATCGGTGGCGCGCAGCCGGGTCAACAGGTCGGCGCTCATCGCCTCGCCCCCGGACAGCAGCCGGAATCCGGCGGGCGGGGACCAGCCCGACTCGGTCAGCATCCGCCAGGTGGTGGGCGAGGCCTGCAGGAACCTGGCGCCGCTGCCGCGCAGCAGCCCGGCGAGGGATACCGGGTCCCGGCCGAGGTCCTCACCGGCCAGGACCAGGTGGCCGCCGCCTGCGAGGGTGGTGAAGACGGCGAGCTGGCACACGTCGGTCACCATCGGCACGACCGCGGCCGCCACGTCGTGGACGGCCAGGCCGAGGTTCCGCCACATCGACCAGACCCGGTCGGCGAGCGCGCCGTGCCGGACCATCACCCCCTTGGGGCGTCCGGTCGACCCGGAGGTGTACACGACGTAGGCCAGTTCCTCCGGATCGGGCCGGTGCAGCTCGGCGGCCGGCTCGGCGTGATCGATCCGGCCGGGAGTGACCACGACGGCCCCGGCGATCTCGGTGCCGCTCACCACGACCCGCGGCCCGGCGTCGTGCACCAGCGCGGCGATCCGGTCGGCCGGGTGCCCGGGGTCGATGGGCACGTACGCCGCGCCCACGGCGAGGACGCCGAGCACGGCCGCCACCAGGTCGGGTTCCCTGGGCAGGCACACCCCGACCAGGTCCCCGGCGCGCACGCCCGCCTCCCGCAGGCCGGCCGCCCAGCGCCAGGCGCGGTCGCGCAGTTCCCGATAGGTCAGCGTGGCCCCCGCCGCCTCGACCGCCACCGCGTCGGGGATCCGCGCGGCCTGCTCGGCGAAGAGCTCGTGGACACCCCGGCGCGGCCGGGGTGCCCGGGTCCGGTCCACCCCGCCGGTCAGCAGCCGTTCCCGCTCGCGCGCCGGGAGCAGTGACACACCGGCGTCGCCGTCGAGGTCGGCGATCATCAGGGTCAGCGCCCGCCGGTACATCCGGGCGAGCAGTTCGGCGTGCGGGCGCCCGACCCACGACGACTTGGTGGCGATCACCAGCCCCTGGGCGCCCCTCATGACCGCCAGCGGGAACTCGTTCGGGCTGACGTCCGTGCTGCCGGAGGTGTCGACCGTCTCCCGGTCCAGTACGTGGAAGTCGAGGTAGTTGAAGGCCACGTCGAGCACCCGCTGCCCGTCGCCGAACTCGCGCTGCATCTCGGGCAGCGGGAAGCGACGGTGCGGCCACAGTTCGACCTCCTCGGCGAACACCGCCTCGACCAGCTCGCGCCAGGTGGCCGCCCCGGTCGGTGCGACGAAGGGCACCGGGTTGAGGAACATGCCGCGGACCCGGTCCCCGCCCTCGACCTCGGTACGGCCGTTGCACACCAGGCCGCAGTAGAACGGTCCCGGACCGGCGACCGCCCGCCACACGGCGACGTGCGCGGCGAGCAGCACGCTCTTCAGCGACGTCCCCGCCGACGTGGCCACCCGCCGCAGCGCGGCCTCGATGTCGTGGAACGGCACGACCGTCGAGTACGCCCCCGGACCGTCCGGGTCGGCCCAGGCGGCGGGGATGGTCAACCGGTTCGCGCCGCCCAGCCGGTCCCTCCAGAACGCCCGGTCGGCCTGGCCGGTCAGGCTGCGCCGCTCCTGCGCGATGAAGTCGGCGTACCTGACGGCGCTCGACTCCCCGGCAGGCGTGGGCCGGCCGTCGCGGATCGCCCGGTAGAGGTCGAGCACCTCCGTGATGATCGAGTTGTGGCTCCAGCCGTCCAGGATCGCGTGGCACTCGGTGAGCGAGAAGTACCACCGGTCGTCACCGGCCTGGTGCGCGTGGACGCGCAGCAGCGGTGCCGCGCCGAGGTCGAAGAGCCGTGCGCGCTCCGCCGCCCGGAACGCCGTCATGCTCGCCTCCCGCTCGTCCGGCGACTCCCCGCGCAGGTCCGCGTACCCGACCTCGACCTCCACCCGGTCGTGCACGAGCTGCAGCGGCTCGGAGAAGGTCGCCAGGTCGAACGAGGTGCGCAGGATGTCGTGCCGGGCCACGACCTCCTCGGTCGCGGCGGCGAACGCCGCGACGTCGAAGACGCCGGGATCACGGATCAGGTAGCTGGTGATGTTGTGATACGGGTTGCCGTCCGGGTCGGCCAGCAGCTCGTAGACCATGCCGGCCTGGACCCGCGCCATCGGATAGGCGTCCACCACTCCGGCCGGCACCTTCGCCCGGTCCTCCGCGCCGATCAGCGCGAACGGCGGCGTGCCGGCCCGCTCGACGTGGGTGGCGTCGCCGTCGCCCGCCAGGATCAGGTCGGCGATGCTCTGATGCCGGAACAGGCTCTGCACGGAGTAGTCGAGGCCGCCGGCGCGCAGCGCCCCGACGAGGCGGACCGCGCGGATCGAGTCGCCGCCGAGCTCGAAGAAGTTGTCACCCACGCCGACCTGCTCGATGCCGAGCACCTCGGCCCAGATCCTGGCCATCGCCGTCTCCGCCTCGGTCCGCGGCGGGACGTAGCCGTTGCCCTGCTCCTGCCGCGAGCCGTCGGGAGCGGGCAGCGCCCGCAGGTCGACCTTGCCGTTGGCGGTCAGCGGCAGCTTCGGGACGATCACGAAGGCGGCCGGGACCATGTGGCCGGGCAGCCGCTCGACCGTGTACGCGCGCAGCTCCGCCGCACCGATCCGCGCGCTGTCCCTGGGCACGGCGTAGCCGATGAGCCTCCGTTCGCCGGGCACGCTCTCGTCCACGGTGACGACGGCGTCGTCCAGGTCCGGATGGCCGGACAGGCACGCCTCGACCTCGCCGAGCTCGATCCGGAACCCGCGGATCTTCACCTGGTCGTCGAGACGGCCGAGAAAGCCGATGTCGCCGTCCGGCCGCCACCTCGCCCGGTCTCCCGAGCGGTAGAGCCGGGAGCCCGGCGGCCCGAAGGGATCGGGCACGAAACGGTCCGCGGTGAGCGCGGGATGGCCGAGGTAGCCGCGGGCGACGCCGGCGCCGCCCACGTGGAGCTCGCCCGGCACGCCGACCGGCACGGGACGCATCCGCCCGTCGAGCACGTGCAGGGTGAGATCGCCGAGGGGCCGCCCGATCGGGCTGCGGTCCCCCGCCAGATCGGCCGGGCCGAGGGGCCGGTAGGTGACGTGCACGGTCGTCTCGGTGATGCCGTACATGTTGACGAGTCTCGGCCGCTCGGCGCCGTACCTGTTCCACCAGGGTTCGAGCATGCCGACGTCGAGCGCCTCCCCGCCGAAGACCACCAGGCGGAGCCGGAGCCGGTCGAGGGCGGCCTCACCGCGCCTGGCCAGATCGACCAGCGAGCGGAACGCCGACGGTGTCTGGTTGAGCACGGTCACGCCCTCGTCGGCGAGGAGCACGGCCAGGTCCCAGGGCGAGCGCGACACCTCGTAGGGGACGACGACGAGGCGGCCGCCGTACAGGAACGCGCCCCACATCTCCCAGACCGAGAAGTCGAAGGCGTAGGAGTGGAACAGCGCCCAGACGTCGTCCGGGCCGAAGCCGTAGTCGTCCTCGGTCACGGTGAACAGGCGGACCGCGTTGGCATGGGTCACCTGGACCCCCTTGGGGCGGCCCGCGGACCCGGAGGTGTAGATGACGTAGGCGAGATCGCCGGGGTGCGTCCGGAGCGCGGGCGCCTCGGCGGGCAGCGCCGCGATGCGGTCGATCTCATCGGCGTCGTCCAGATACAGACAGTGTCCGGACCAGTGTCCGGACCAGTGCCCGGACACCCGTTCCGCCGGCGCGGTCTCGGTGACCACGACACGGGCGCCGGCGTCACGGACCAGGAAGTCGATCCGCTCGGCCGGATGATCCGGATCGAGCGGCAGGTAGGCCGCCCCGGCCTTGAGCACCGCGAGGACGGTGACCAGCATGTCGACGCCGCGCGGCAGGCAGATCCCCACGAGGTCCTCGCGGCCCACGCCGAGTTCCACCAGCCGGTGCGCCAGCCGGTTGGCCCTGGCCTCCAGATCGGCGTAGGTCAGGTGCCGGCCGTCGAAGGTCACCGCGATCGCGCCGGGCCGCTCCCGCACCCGGGCGGCGAAGCGCTCGTGCAGGCAGGGCTCGCCGGTCGTCTCGGTGTATAGACGGCAGGTCGAGTCCCGTGGTGTTGAAGTAGCTCATCGGAGTGGTCCTTTCGGGAACGTGTGATTCCTGGTTGATCG
>NZ_JBEXUE010000025.1:0-42278 GCF_040614275.1 Streptosporangium sp. NPDC006013 | reverse complement strand
GTTCACTGTAGGGAGGAAACCTTGGTCGTACGCCTACGGCACCCGCGACGGCGGCCGCATGGTCGCGATCAACGTCAACGGCGACCGGGCAGGTGCCGGCTGGCAGGACCCCATCGGCATCTTCACCGAAGTGCTCCAGGGAGGATCACCGGCAGGTGCGGAGCATGTTGAGCAAGGCCACCTTCTCCTTGCGGGTCACGAAGAGCCGGTAGTGGTGCTTCACGGTGATCCATGAGGTCGCGTACCGGCACCAGTGGGCGCGGCGCTGCGGGCGCCAGCCCTGCGGGCCTCTGCCGCCTTTGGCGATGTTGGCGGAGTGGCTGACGGTGAGCAGTTCGGGGCGGATCAGGTCGTTGGCGAAGGCGCGCCGCTTGGCCTGGCTCCATCGTTTGGCACCCGAGCGCCAGGCATAGGCGAGCGGCACCAGGTGGTCGACGTCCACGTACTTCTCGCTCTTCAGCCACTTGCCGTCGTACGGGCTGTACCAGAGCCCCTTGACCGGGTGGCAGGCCGCGTTGCGGCGTACGCTCCGCCCGTCGCGGGCCAGGACCATCTCCCGCGTGCTGCACCTGCCCTTGCGGTGCGCCGATCGGGGCTGGAACCGCTCGCGGTTGTAGCCCCGGATGGACAGGGGCCTGGCGACCTTGAGCTGAGCCAGCATGCGCCGGGCGAGGGCCGTGGCCTCTGCCTGTGATCTCTTGCGCGGTTCGGCCGCCGCCTGCGGGGTGGTGAGGGCAGAGGTGATCGGGATGAGCACGAGGGTGAGTACGGCGACGTGGGTTGCCCGCCTCAGGAAGATCATGACTTTACCTATACCCAACGACAGCCCCGACCCTGGCAGCCGTCAGGAACGGCCGGAGCCGGTGATCGCGCCACTACCCGCGCAAGCCGTACGGGCCAGAAAGCGGTCTTCAGCCGCGCCCGCGACCTGATGTTCTTCTGCTCTGTACGGCCCGCAGCGTGAGCATGCCGCCCAGCAGCACGAGCCAGGCACCGAGCGTGAACCTGGTGAGCAGGAGGACCACGATCATCAGGGCCTCGAAGGTACGCCCCGGCGACCCCGGCATCAGGTCCACGAAGTGACCGACGGTCTCCACCGACATCAGCAGGCCGCCGATCCCGCCGAGCACCGCGATGAAGGCGTTCAGCCGCCACAGCAGGAGTGCGGCCGCCGTGATCACCACGCCCAGCAGGACGGCGGGGACGATCGCGAGCAGCACCTCGGGCAGGTCGTCCTCGGTGCCCAGGACGAGCCCCCAGAACAGGAAGACCAGGGCCAGCGGGATCACGAGCGCCATGCTGATCGCCGAGGCCACACTGTGGCGCCACACCGCCACGCAGAAGGCGGGAACCACCGGGATCAGGCAGCCCATGCTGATCATGATCCAGACGGGCAGGCTCAGGAGGTACCTATGCCCCTCGAAGACCCACCCCGCGAGGAAGTCCAACCCCTGGGCGAACAGGGTCAGCGCGAGCAGGACCATCAAGACCAGCGCCACCACGGAGGCGACCGACTGCGGGGCATGAGCGTGAGCCCGGCTCCCCGGCGCCTGCGATCCCGGGTCGGGCAGCAGCAACGTCCCGGACGGCGGGGGCGCCGGGCGGTCCGGCACAGGCCGCGATCCGGCCGCAGCCCCCGGCTCCTGCCTTGTCAGCAGACCCAGCAGTTCCTCGGTGCCGGGCCGTGCCTCCGGGTCCTTGGCCAGGCAGCGCGCGAGCAGTGGCCGCAACCCCTCCGGCACCCCGGACAGATCCGGTTCGGTGGTCAGGATGGCGTGCATCAGGGCGGGCATCGTGTCCCCTTTGAACGCCTGCTGCCCGGTAGCCGCGAACACCATCGTGCTGGCCCAGCTGAACAGGTCCGCCGCCGGCCCGACCATCCCGCCCGCGAACTGCTCGGGCGCCATGAACGCGGGCGTTCCCATCACACTGCTGGTGGCGGTCTGATCCAGCGCCCTGGCGATCCCGAAGTCGATCACGACCGGCCCCTCGGCCCCCATGATCACATTGCTCGGCTTGAAGTCCCGGTGCACGATCCCGGCCCGGTGGATGGCGGCCAGCGCGGTCAAGGTGGTCACCGCCAGCCGTTCCAGCCCGCTACCGAACCGCACCCCCTCGCCTCTCACCAGCCGATCCAACGAGGGCCCGGTGATGAACTCGCTCACGATGTACGGCCGACCGTCGGCGACCCCGAAGTCCAGCACCCGGGCCGTGCAGAACGGCGCCACCCGCCGCGCCGCCTCCACCTCCCGCATGAACCACCGGTGCGTCTCCGCATCCTCCATCTGCGCGTGCAGCACCTTCACCGCGACCTTCGCCCCCGCGGCGTCCTGCCCCAGATACACCGACCCCTGCCCGCCTCGGCCGAGTACACCGCTCAGCCGGAAGGCGTTGATCTGACCCGGATCTGCAGACGCGAGAGGCAGCACGAAATGACCTTAGTGTGCCTTACACTCCCCCACCAGCGCCGCCGGCAAGGCGCCGTCATGGGCGGGATCATGCCTAAAATCAGCCGCAGGAGCGCTGTGCCGGCCGGGCACTCCCGGCGCGCCGGCGCTCTTCATCGACGAGCGCACGTTCCGGCCGCGCGCCGTCTCTCCCGGAACAGTGATCGTTCAGCGTCGAAGCCGGGAGACAGCGAACCCCGCCCCCCCCCCGAAGAGATGGGGGCGGGGTTCGTGCACTTCAGGGGTTACTTGAGGAGCTGCCTGGCCATCACCAGGCGCTGGATCTGGTTGGTGCCCTCGTAGCTCTGGGTGATCTCCGATCCCGGATCCGGCCATCTGCGAAAACGACTCGATCGCGCGCCTGAGCAGGGGTTACGCTTGCGGGCGTCTCGCGTCACTTGTCACTGGTTTCGGCTCTCCCACGGAACAGCGACGGAACAGAGCAGGAGGCCGTCTCCATGTCGATCCCCAAAAAGGGCTCACGGCTCATCACAGTCGACGACATCGCCTACCGCTGGCGGATCCGCCGCAAGCCCACGTACTGCCAAGCGAACAGCTGGGGACCGCTGATCTTCGCGGTGGAGCCGGCCAACGGGCCAGGACGCATCCTCCTGGTGTCGCTCCCCTGCTCCCGACCAGACGCCTGGTACGGGGAACGAGCGATGGCCGTACGACCTGCACTCGTGTCGGCGACCATCCGCAGGGCCCTTGACCACGGCTGGGATCCGCACCGAACAGGCAACGCCCTCACTCTCCGCCTGACCGAGGATGACCTGACGGACGCGATGAACGGCCAACCCCCCTCCTACGTGGTCCCCTTCATGCGGAGATAACCGATTCGAAAGACACCCGCTTCAGGAGAGCGTGGATTCCTCTGTCCCAAGTACGGCCTTGAGCTGGCCTCGGCTATTCAGCGAAGGTGGCCGGGTCTGGTCGTTGAATGAGAAAAGGTGCATCTGGCCTGCAAGGATGTGATTGCTGATGTCATATCCACCGCAGGATCGGATGCACCTTTCTGGTGAACAACACTATCGGCTGGAACCACGGACTGTCGGTGTCCGCGACCGGAAAGAACCTCATCGGACACGCGGGAGCAGTACTGCTGCGCGGCTGCGCCGACCACACCGGGCTGACCACCGCCCTGAGCAAGGTGTTCACCAGCCCGGCGAAGCTCTGGGATCGCGGGATAGTGCTGATCTCGGTCGCGATGACGATCGCGTTGGGCGCCCGATGCATGTCCGACATCGAGCTGCTGACCCACCAGCAGGGCGTGTGGGGGCAACCGCCCTCGGACTCCACGGTGCGCCGGGCTCTGGCAACCACTGGCGACCGGGCCACGCTGAGAAAGATCGCACGCGCCCGGGCGCGGGTCCGCAAGCACGTGTGGGAGTTGATCGCCGCGACCGGCAACGGCTTTCCCTGGTTGTGCGTCGCGGGCAAGGTACTGACCGGCTGGGTCGTCATCGACATCGACGCCACCATCATCGGCGCGCATTCGGCCAAGCAGGGCGCCGCCGCCACGTTCAAGAAAACCTTCGGGTTCCATCCGCTCGGCGCCTGGTGTGCCAACACCGCCGAGTCCCTGACCATGCTGCTGCGCAGCGGGAACGCCGGCTCCAATACCGTGGCCGACCACGTTCAGGTGCTGACCGAGGCGATCAGGCAGATCCCGGCCGACTTCCGCGCCAAGATCCTGATCCGGATCGACGGCGCGGGCGCCACCCACGAACTGCTGGACGCGATCGGGGCGCTGAACACCACCCGGCGCACCGTGCGCTTCCTCGTCGGCTGGAAGATCACCGACGCCGACGAGGTGGCCATCGCGGCCCTGCCCGCCACCGCCTGGGAAGATGCCCTGCACCAAGACGGCACCGTCAACAGCGCCTGTCAGGTCGCCGAGCTCACCGGCCTGAACACCCGCACCGGCTGGCCGAGGCGGATGCGCCTGCTGGTGCGCCGCACCCGGCCCTCCCGCCGCCAGCTGGCCAAACTCACAGCCTTGGAGAAGAAAACCGGCTGGCGCTATGTCATCATCGCCACCGACATCGGCCGCATGCGCGGTGTTGTCGGCTCCCACCACCCGCAGTGGCTCGACACTCTGGCCCGCCACCACGCCGGCGTCGAAGACCAGGTCCGCATCGGCAAGGCCATGGGCCTTTCCAACCTGCCCTCAGCGGACTGGACGGTCAACAACCAATGCCGCGTAGTTAACGTGATCGCCTCGTCGTCAAGAGTTCGTAGCTTCCGTGACTGATCCGGCGCAGAATGCCGGAGCGCGTCAGGCGATAGAGACACTTGTGGATTTGGTTCTCAGTCGTCCCGACCAGCCGTTTCAGCAGGTCGGGCGCGTGCCAGGCAAGGATGCACGGTTCGGCGCGCATGACGTTGAGGACTCGTTCCGAAATGCCCGGTGGTCGGATGACGAGGGGTTCGACCTCACCCGTGGGGGCGTCCACGAGTGTGCGGATGAGCCGCACCCGGGTGCTGCGGGTAGGGCGACCGTCATCTTTGCGCTCGTGGTAGCGGCTGATCGGGCTCTTGACTTTGCGCGTACTCAATCGAGGACGCCGAGGCGGCATGATCGCGGCTCGGAGGGCATAAGCGAACGCAGTGTCGGTCCATGGGGTCTGGTCGAGGACTCCCTCCGCGCCTCCCACACTCTCCTGGGCGCAGCGCAGCGCCACGGTGAAGCTGAGCCGGTCGGGATCGAGCCGTTGCCCGGCGGGGACGGAATCGACCATGGCACGTCGCAGTACCTGGCAGGCGCACAAGATGGCCCACAGCTCTTGCTCCAGGCCGTTGGGCGTGGTCGAGCGCAGGACCCGGCCCTGCATGAGCGTATGGCGCAGCGCGAGGAACGCCGATTCGATCTCCCAGCGTTCGTGGTAGAGGCGCACCAGCCGTGCGGCCGGGTCGCGGCGGTGATCGAGCAGGGTGGTCGCCAGACGGTAGGTGCCGCCGACAACGCGGCCATCCGCCAGAAGGGCATGCGTGCGTGCCTCGATCACGCGCACCCGCAGGCCGTCGAATTCCGTGAGGTAGCTGCCATCCGGCAGTTTGGCGCGAATGGGCGGGCGACGCTTGGACTGCAGGCGTACCAGCAGATGGGCGCCGGTGGCGGCTGTTCGCGTCAGGAAGTCGTTGGCGTCGAAGGCGCGGTCGAGCAGCACCAGCATGCCGGGGCCGAGGTGCCGCAGGAGGCGGCAGGCCCATGCGGTCTCCCCGGTTATGCGCGTACCGAAGACCGCCCCGAGCAGCCCACGGGTCCCGGTCTCCACCAGTGCCACGATCATCACCGTGGGGTAGCCGGCCCAGCCGACCTTGTGGAGGATCTTTCCCAGCCAGGACGTGTTGTCCTCGTTGTCCGGCACCTTGGTGGAGGCGCAGCCGTCGAAAGCGACGGTGCGCAGCCCGCGGTAGCCCACGCCGATCGTGTGCGGCGGAGCCAGGGGTCCGGCGAGGGCGTCGAACAGCTCTCGCATCGGGCCGGTCCCGATGCGAGCGCGGAGATCACGCAGTGCCTTCTCGGAGGGGCGCCGCTGGCTGAAGGACACGCCGCGGGTTAGCTTCTGCCAGATCCCCAGGGCACCGACTCCCGCGAACAGGGCCTGAGCCAGGAGGAAATACACGCCGACTCGGGCGGGTAACAGG
Organism: Streptosporangium sp. NPDC006013; assembly: GCF_040614275.1. NCBI lineage: Bacteria > Bacillati > Actinomycetota > Actinomycetes > Streptosporangiales > Streptosporangiaceae > Streptosporangium > Streptosporangium sp. NPDC006013. The sequence goes on along the minus strand of NZ_JBEXUE010000025.1, from coordinate 36,180 downwards.
CGCGGGGCGCGATGTTGCACGCGATGCCGCGCAAGGATGTCATCCACCAGCTCGAACGGGATAAACGAGGTGAGCGCTCCCAGATGGCCTGGGACCAGAAGGCCGGCAGTTACACGGCCGCATCGCTCAATGGCAGACTCGTGACTCATCGGGACTCCGGAGGAACAGGTGGTCGTGGCAGACCATCGTTTACCGGAGTCCCGACCTGTGTGCGCCCGGTTGAGTCCAATGAGGTGATCTCAGCGACTTTCATTTCAAGTAGCCGTGTTCGAAATGGGTGAGAACGAGCGCGGCTTTGACGATGTCGCCGATTCGGCTGGGGCTGGCGGTGATGCGCTGGAGGGTGCGCCAGCGCTGTGTGAGCAGGGCGAAGCCTCGTTCTCCCAGGCAGCGCAGGGCGCGCAGGAGCGCGTTGCGGGTGCGGGTGTCGAGGTCGAGGGGCCGGCCGCCGGAGGGCTGTTTGACCGGAGTGAGAATGCCGATGCCGGCGCCGTCGTAGCCGGAGTCGGCCAGGGTGGGAAGCCCGTCGGCGGCGGCCTTGTACAGCGCTCCCAGGACGTGTGCGCGGGCGGCGGTCAGGTCGTGCACCGATCCGGGTTCGACCTCGGAGACCCACAGCGGCAGGCCGCAGGGCGCGGACAGCGCCTGGATGTTACCGCCGTGGTGGTGGGCCTTTCCGGAGTACCACAGGTCGATGGGTTCGCCTTTGACGCTGATGGTCTTTTCGGCGCAGCGGTCGGTGGCGATGACCGTGCCGTCCAAGATCAGGTGGGTGAGGCCCTCGTCGCTGGCGCGCCGCAAGACTTGGTGCAGGTCGGGCGCCTGGTCGGCCAGGACGTCGATGACCTCGTCGATGTAGCGGTAGGCGGTGGCGCGGGAGACGCCGTGGTCGCGGCCGAGAGCGCCCCGGTCGGTGCGGTCGCGAAACCAGCGCAGTCCCATCACCGCCTGCTCAAAACACAAAGCCGCGTAGTTAAGGATCTCGGGCGCTTGGCAAGCTGTTCGTGAGTACGGCAGGGACCCTGGTGTGAAGAGGAACGGGACCTCTGGTACACCAGGCGATCGACCAAGATCCACCCGAGCCCCGAGGTCCCGTTGCGTACCGATTCTGCCACCATGACCCTCACCCGCACCATCACGCTCGCCAGCGGCGTCTTCGCCCCCGGCCATCTGGGAGAGCTGACCCAGCACCTGCCGTTCGAGCTGGTTGACGCGGTCCTGGAGGACACCGGCAAGACCCAGCAGCGGCTGCGGAACCTGCCCTCACGGGTCGGGGTCTACTTCGTGCTGGCCTTGGGCCTGTTCCCGGAGCTGGGCTACCTGGGCGTGTGGGGCAAGCTGGTGGCCGCATTCAGGCAGCTCGCGGTGCCGCGTCCCTGCGAGAAGGCGTTGCGAGATCTCCGGCGCCGGGTGGGGGCGGCCCCGCTGCGGGAACTGTTCGAGATCCTGGCCGGTCCGTTGGCGCAGCCGCACACACCAGGAACGCGCTATCGGCGCTGGCGCACCGTCGCCTTGACGGCTGCAGCTCGATCAAGGTGCCCGACTGCGAGCGGAACCGTTCCTGGCTGACGAAGATCAAACATCGGCTGGCCTGGGCGGGCTATCCAACCGTGATGCTCATGACCCTGGTGGAGACCGGCACCCGCGGCCTGCTCGGCGCGGTGTTCGGGTCGATCACCACCGGCGAGACACGCTACGCGCGGCGGCTTTGCGGGCTGCTCGGCCCGGACATGCTGGTCCTGGCCGATCGCGCCTTCGACGGCAACCAGGTGCTGGGCGCGGTGGCCGGGAGCGGCGCGCAGTTCCTGGTCCGGCTCAAAAGCACCCGCCGCCCGCCGATGGCCGCCCGGTTGTGCGACGGCTCGTTCCTGTCCCGGATCGGCGAGATGGTCGTGCGGATCATCGACGCCGACATCACCGTGATCTGCGCCGATGGCACCAAGGTCGCCGGCCGCTATCGGTTGGCCACGACCTTGCTCGACCCGCGCCGTGACAGCGCCGCAGCGCTGATCCGGCTCTACCACGAGCGGCGGGAGATCGAATCGGCCTACCTGGCGTTACGGCACACGCTGCTGGGCGGGCGGGTACTGCGCTCGGGCGACCCGATCGGGCTGGAGCAGGAGCTGTGGGCGCTGCTGACCGTCTATCAGGCGTTGCGGATGGCCATGGTCGCCGCCGCCGAGTCGGTGCCCGGCACCGATCCGGACCGGGCCTGCTTCAAGACCGCCGCACAGGCCGCTCGTGACCAGGTCATCATCGCCTCGGGCGTCCTTCCCGCTGACCCGGCTGCCCCTCTCGACCTGGTCGGCGTTATCGGCCGCGCGGTCTTGGACGGCCTGCTGCCACCACGCCGCCCGCGCATCAGCGTCCGCAAGGTGAAATCTCCCATCTCTCGCTACCACGCCCGCCCTCACAGTGATGAACGCCCACTGACCAGCCAGAACGTCACCGACGTTCTGGTCGTCGTCCACGAGGGGCAGACCGTCCCGCCCCCACCACCGCCATCCGAGCAGGAGCAGGAGCAGGAGCAGGAGCAGGAGCAGGAGCAGGAGCAGGAGCAGGAGCAGGAGCAGGAGCAGGAGCAGCCAGAGGATATGCAGCCGGCCTCGCCGAGCTCCGCCACGAGTGCTCGGTGACGGCTTCCGGGCACGCGGTCGTCCCCTTGACGTTGGCGCAGATCGACGAGTTCGCCGGCAATGCGATCGAGGTCGAGGGAACCGACGGGCGTTACCTGGTGATGTCGACCCGTGCTCGCAACAGCTTGACGGAGTCGCAACGTAGCGCCGTCGCCGAGCACCTGACGATTCTGGACGTCGAGGTGCCGACGATCGAGCTGGCCGGAGGGTCGATCCGGTGCATGATCGCTGGCATCCACCTGCCTCGCCCCGAGGCTCGGGCGTAGGCGGGTGCGGTCGCCACGCAGTGGACTGGCACAGCAGTTTCGCGGTAACATTTTATTAAACATGTTTATTGCGTCCATGGGGACGTCGTACGGAGGAGGGCTTATGGAGCCGACGCTCGACGCCCAGCTTCGAAAGGGAACGAGGCGCAGCAGCCCCCGGGCGGGGCTGGCCCTCGCGAACGTCGCCAACCTCGGCGATCTCGCCGGGGTGCACGGAGCATCGACGGACCGGCTCGCGGTCCTGGATTTGCGCGTCCCCGGTGTTCCAGTCGGGTACACGTACCCCGAGCTCAGCAGGCTGGTCACGGCGCTCGCTGCCGAGCTGGTCGCCAGCTCGTACGCCAGCGGAGACCGCATCGGGATCATGTCGGCCAACCGGGTCGAGTACGTGGTGGCGTACCTCGGCATCATGAAGGCCGGCCTGGTGGCGGTCCCGATCAACGTGCGGTCCGGCGGTGACGTTCTCGACCATGTCATCGAGGACGCCGGGGTGGTGCTGACCTTCGTCGACGCCGCAGGGCGGGAAGCGCTGGCCGAGCGAACTCCCAGTATCGACTTCGACGATCCTCAGACCCCGTTCCTCCAGGATCTGGCCACCACCTGCCAGGACTCGGCCGGTGAGGCCCTCGCCGGGATCGAGCCGCCGTCGGACGGGCTTGCCGAGATCCTCTACACCTCCGGATCCAGCGGCCTGCCGAAAGGCGTCCCGCTCACGCATGCGGGTCAGCTGTGGGCGCTTCGCACGTTGTCCTCGGAGCCTCCTCGGCGGATCGAGACCCAGATCATCGCCCAGCCGCTGTTCCACATGAACGGCTTGGTGACCCTGTGCCGGGGCCTCGCGCTCGGATTCACGACGGTGATCTGCCCGCGATTCGACGCCTCCGCCTATGTCGACGCGATCGAGCGCTACGGAGTGACCAGTGTCGCCGCGGTGCCCACGATGTGGATCCGCGTCCTGGGCGAGGTTGCCGACGACACATCACGTCTCAGGTCCGTCAGGTCGCTGTCGCTCGGCTCCGCTCCGATCACCCAGGAGCAGGTCGCCAGGATCGCCGACGCGATCCCTGACGCCGACGTGGTCGTGTCCTACGGCACGACGGAGACCGGTCCGGCGATCTTCGGAGCGCATCCGGACGGGATCGCCAGGCCGCCGCTCGCGCTCGGCTACCCGCTGCCCGGGTCGGAGGTCAGGCTCGTCGACGGTCCCGACGACACCCACGGCGTGCTCACGATGCGCAACCCCGCTGTGACCGATGGCTACCGCGGTCTGCCGCACCTCAATGCGACGTCGTTCGGAGACGGGTGGTACTACAGCGGCGACGTGATGCGTCGCGATGACAACGGGTTCTTCTACTTCGTGGGCCGAGCCGACGACATGTTCGTCTGCGGAGGGGAGAACATCTATCCGGGCGAGCTCGAGACGATCCTCGAGCGGCACCCCGCCATCGGACAGGCGGCGGTGGTCTCCCTCCCTGACGACGAACGCGGACGCATCCCGGTCGCCTTCATCGTGATGAGCGCGGGAGCGCACCTGACCGCTGGAGCGGTGAAGTCCTTCGTGATCGAGCAGGCGCCTGCCTACCTGCATCCACGGCGCATCGCGACCGTCGACGAGCTGCCCCTTGCAGGAACCAACAAGATCGACAAACGGAAGCTTCACGAGATCGCGATGCAGCTGGAGACGAGCAACGAAGGATGGTTGGCATGACGGACAACGAGGATCTGGACACGAGCCCGGCCGGGCTGAACGCGCTGCTCAGCACCTCGCCGTACAACGAGTTCCTGGGACTCCGGTGCACGGCCACGGACGCGGAGGCGGGCAGTCTCGTGCTGGAGATGCCCTTACGTCCGGAGCTGGAGCGCATCGGCGGCGAACCGCAGTTCCACGGCGGCCCTGTCGCGTCGTTGATCGACACCGCGGCGGTGTTCGCGACGATCCTGTCGACCGGTGTCGTGCCGCCCACGGTGAACCTGCGGGTCGACTACCTGAGGCCCTCCAGCGGCACCAGGCTGACCGCGACGGCGACGATGCGGCGGGCGGGCAGGAGCGTGGGCGTCGCGGACGTCAACGTCACCGACGATCAGGGCAGGTTGACCGCGATCGGTCGAGCCACGTTGAGCACCGCCTTCGGATAGCTCGAGCGCACCACCACGGCATCTGCCACATCCACGGAAAGGAAGCAGCGTGAGGGCTGCAGTCATCAGTGAGCACGGCCATTCGGAGCTCATCACGGTCCACGACGATTGGCCCGACCCCGTCGCCGGGGCCGGTGAGGTCGTCGTCGACGTCAGGGCTTGCGCGCTGAACTACCACGACCTGTTCACCCTGCGTGGGATGCCCGGCATCACCATCCCGTTCCCGATCATCATGGGCATCGACATCGCTGGCGAGATCGCCGAGGTCGGCGCCGAGGTCGAGGGCTGGCACGTCGGTGATCGGGTCCTGATCGATCCCTGGGACGCGGTCGAGAACAAGCTGGTGGGCGAGACGATGGATGGTGGACTGGCCGAGCGCGTCGCCGTCAACGCCAGGACATTGATCCGGTTGCCGCACGACGTCTCGTTCACCGACGCCGCAGCGCTGCCGGTGGCCTACGGGACGGCGTACCGCATGATGGTCACCCGCGGCGAGGTCGGCCCCGGCGATAAGGTGCTGGTCCTCGGCGCGTCCGGAGGGGTCGGAACGGGTTGTGTCCAGCTCGCCAGCCTGGCCGGAGCGCACGTCATCGCTGCCGCGTCGACCGACGCCAAGCTCGAACAGCTTGCCGCGCTCGGCGCCGACGAAGGCATCAACTATCGAGACGACGACTTCATGAAGGCCGTGCACGAGCGTCATGGCAAGCCCCGGGTCTCGGGGGCGGGCGGTCTCGACGTGGTGGTCAACTTCACCGGCGGCGACACCTGGGCCCCCTCGTTGCGCTCCCTGCGGAAGGGAGGGCGCCTGCTCAACTGCGGAGCAACCGCCGGCTACGCGGTCGAGACCGACCTCCGCTACGTCTGGTCGTACGAGCTGGACATCCGGGGCTCGGACGGGTGGCTCCGATCGGACCTGGAGTCCTTGATCGAGCTCGTCCGCGTCGGCAAGCTGCGTCCCCCCATCGATCGGGTGCTGCCCCTGTCCGACGTCCGCACCGCCTTCGACCTTCTTGAGCAGCGTCAGGTCCTCGGCAAGATCGTCGTGGCCCCGGACCGTTGAGAGACACAGAGCCCACTGGTGGGCAGAGCAAGGTGGACCATGTCGTCGTGTCGGTGCGCGGACTCGACGAGGCAATCGCTCGATGGAGCCGGGCAGGGCTCACGGCGGTTCCTGGCGGCAGCCATCCGACCGGTACGACGAACGCGCTCGTTCGCGGCCCGAGGGACGCGTATCTGGAGCTGATCGACGCAGTCGAGGAGTCGTCCCACGCCACGGCCCGAGCGGTTCGTTCGCGGGTGGGACCGCTGACCTGGGCCATCAGCGTCCCCGAGCTCGACGCCTGCCGCCGGCGGCTCCTGGACTACGGTGTGGAAACGGGCGACCCGGTCGAGAGCAGCCGGGTCGCTCCTGACGGCGAGACCTACGTCTGGGAGACCTGCGAGATAGCCGGGCACGTCCTGCACCCGTTCGTCCCGTTCCTGATCCGATGGAAGTCGGGGATGCCGAGGGGGCCAGTACGCGGTCCGGCGATCAGCTCGTTGGACTTGGAGGTACCGGATCCGGCCTGGTTGCAGGGCCTCCTCGTCTGCTGCGGCCTGTCGCCCGACGACGCCGAACCGGGGACACCGGCGGTGACCGACGGTGACCTCACGGTCCGGCTGCGTGAAGGGAGTGCTGGAGTCGTCGCCGTCGACTGGGCGATCGCTCCTCCTGAACCTCACGTGCTCCTCGACGGCCTCGTGTGCAACGTTCGCTGGCACGCTGATCCGGTGGGCTCGGTACCCCGTGCCTAGGACGACCAGTGAGCAGCGTGCCTGGATTGCCGAGGCGATCCGGCGGCTCGATGCCGACGCGAACCGGAGTGCCGACACTCATCTGCATGTCGTACCGCTGTCGGTCGAGGGCATCGACCTGTACCTCAAGGACGAGTCGGTCCATCCGACCGGCAGTCTGAAGCACCGGCTGGCGCGATCGCTGTTCCTGTACGCGCTGTGCAACGGGTGGATCGGTCGCGGCAGCACCATCATCGAGGCGTCCAGCGGCTCGACGGCCGTGAGCGAGGCTTACTTCGCGCGGTTGATCGGCCTGCCCTTCGTCGCGGTCATGCCGAAGTCGACCAGCCCCGAGAAGATCTCCTTGATCGAGTTCTACGGCGGTCAGTGCCACCTGGTCGACGACGCCGTTGCCGTGTACGACGAGGCGCGCCGGCTCGAGGCCGAGACCGGCGGCCACTACCTGGACCAGTTCACCTACGCCGAACGTGCGACCGACTGGCGCGGCAACAACAATATCGCTGAGTCGATCTTCGAGCAGCTGCGCTCCGAGCGGCATCCGTGTCCGTCGTGGATCGTGGTGGGGGCGGGCACGGGCGGCACGTCAGCGACCATCGGACGGTTCGTCCGGTACCGCCGGTTCGACACCCAGGTCCTGGTGGCCGATCCGGAGAACTCGGCGTTCCTGGACGGTTGGGAGCAGGACACGTCGGGCGCCACGACCTCGGCTCCCTCACGGATCGAGGGTATCGGTCGGATGCGTGTCGAGCCGTCGTTCGTCGGTGGCGTGGTCGACGACATGATCCGGGTGCCCGACGCCGCATCCATCGCCGCGGCCCGCTGGGTCTCCGGGGTTCTGGGTCGTACCGTCGGCGGGTCCACCGGCACCAACATCTGGGCGAGCCTGAAAGTGGTCGAGCGCATGCGCGACGCGGGACAGACCGGAAGCATCGTCACGCTGCTCTGCGACGGCGGCGAACGCTACGCCCACACCTACTACAACGACGCCTGGCTCCTCGACCAGGGCCTCGACCTCGAGCCCTACCGCGGGTTCCTGGAGAGGTTTGACGTGCGTTGAGTGCAGCGCCGACGACCTAGGTGTCGCGCCAGGTCAAGAAGTCGTCGCATGGGATCAAGACGACTCCGATGGCGCCTTGGCACGCTTCGAGGATTCTGCCCTCACCCCGGGCCGGTTCCGGCCCGACGAAAGGATCCCGATGCGCCGCACGAAGCCTCGCCGGCTCGCGCCCCTGGGCGCCACCGTTCTGCTGGCAGCACTGCTCGGTGGAGCGTTCACCGATCCGGCCGTCGCCGACGACGCGTCGTACCGGCGCGGCTACCAGCTGGGCCTGGAGGCCTACCGCTACGGCCTGCCGCTGGTGACGACCGAGAAGACCTTGCAACCAGACCAGCATCGAGGTGTGTGGCAGTTCTCCTTTCGAGCGCAGTGAGGCGACTTCTTCGCGGTCGCTGTCCAGTGGCGGGTCTGTGAGGTGCTTGTCGGCACTGATAAATCGCGGATCGGAGGAACTGATGTGTAGCGAAACGACGAAGGCGCTGAGAGCTCGACAACGCGAAGCGTCGACGCGAGTCGATCAGCTGATCGCGGAAGCCGACGAGCGCACCCCGTTCGGTTCCGCGCGGCGGGCTCGGATCAACGCGGCGGTGCGTGAGGACCGCCGGGCGCTCACTGCGCTCGGTTCCACCGAGGGTGCAGTTGCGGTCGCTGAGGCAAGGGCTGGGGCTGCGCTCTCGCGGCTCATCGAGGACGGATTATCGCGCAATGAGGTCTACGAATCGCTCGGCGTCAGCCGGGCAGCTGGGCGACGACTCATCAGTCTGTGCGTCTCTACGCGGCGCGCTCCCGATGGTCTGTCCACAGGCACCGCCCGGGGTGGTCCTCAGCCGGGCTGCGACACCGGTGCTCTCACCGAGGTAGTAGTCATCCGCACGGGATCGATCGGCCTCGACATAGGCCCGTACTGCTGCCGCTGCGCCGCGGTAGAACTTCACACCGCCATGCACCCAGACCACCTCGGATCACCCGTCCAACGCGTCCGTCGATAACAAACGGACCCTCAGAAATGCGTCGTGGGCCGCCCGATCACGGGCGACCCATCTACGGTCCTTTGGAGTTGACCCGGTTTGGTGGACACCTGATTTCTGGGGAACCCTGGTTCTCGAAAGAAGGAGTTCACTGTGCCGAACAACTATCCGCCGGAGTTCCGCCGGCAGATGGTGGAATTGGTGCGCGCGGGACGGTCACTGTCCGACGGTGGATTCCAAAGCGCGCGCCGAGCTCCGTCGTGGTCGCGCCGGCCTCGTAGGCGATCACCAACTCGGCGACCTGGGTGGGCGTGAGAAAGGTTTGAACCTTCCCAACTGCCCCCACGATCGGCCCTCGAGAGTCCCGAACAGGGGGTTGAACCACCCTCACCTGGGTCCGGTAGTACCCTTTTGACCAGCGGGAATGCACTGTTTTGTGGGCTTGGTAGGGGTTCTCAAAGTCTCTACGGAGGTCCACCATTTGGTCGAAGTTCTAAGCCTGCCCCCGTGATCGGTGGGCAGGGTTTCTTCGTGCCGGCCCAGGTGGATGTCGGGGTGGAGCTGGCCGGTGCGCTGCCAGAGCTCGGCGTGGAGCCGGTTGGTGGGGTTGAGGATGGTCTCGTAGACGCCGGTGAACTCAGAGCGCACGTCGAGGTCTTCGGTGAGGGTGATCTTGGTGAAAAACACCTGGTTGCACAGCCGCTTGTGTGCCTCGTCGCAGGCGAGGTAGAAGATGTGGGCGTTGTGCCCCCGGGTCCATCCAGGGATTGATGGAGTAGAGCACGTCGAAGTACTGCGGAGGACACATCAGGACGTGCTTGGCGCGAGCGCGGCGCTCGGTGGACGGCAGTACGGATGCGGACAGAATCGATGACACAGCAGATCTCTATCTGATGAGGAATGGGGCCACGAGCACCGACGTCGACACCCGCCGACAGGTCGTGGTCCGGCGCGGCTGCGGGCTCTCTACTTCAGGTAGAGCGGGTACGGCGATCCCATCGCGTACTGCGAGAAGTTCTCGAACGAGATCTTGGGATCGTGCGCGAAGACGGCCTGCTGCGTGTAGACCGGGATGTACCCGACCTCCGCCGCGTTGGCCTTCAACGCACCGACGACGGCGTCGAGCTGCTCCTTGCTCTGCGCTCCCGCAGAGCTTGCGGTTCGAATGAAGCCGTCAAGACCGGGGACGTCGAGGTTGGCGTAGTTCGATCCGCCTGCCGGCAACCCGTCGGCACGCATCAGGGTGTTCGGGTAGAAGTTCGGGTCCGGTGACAGACTCGAGTACGTCGACATGGTCAGCTCGATCTTGTGATCGCTCGAGTTGGTCAACCACTCAGCCCCAGGCTCTCCCTTGATCGTGATCGTGAGACCGATCTTGGCAGCCTCCTCCTTGAGGATCTCGGTCGCCCGCACGAAGGACGGGTAGGTCGAGATGACCTCGGCCACGATCGTCGCGCCGTCGGCGTACGCCGATTGCTCCAGCTCCCGCTTCGCGGCGTCGAGATCGTAGTCGTACGACGCGATCTGGTCGTACGCCGTCGCGACGTCCTCCTTCGGAAGCTCCGTCCACACCCGCTGCGACGTCATGTAGGGCGCCGGGTCTCCGAATCCCCTCAACGCCGACTTGATGATCGCCTCGCGGTCCACGAGGTGGGCGATGGCCCGTCGAACGTGCACATCGGCCAAGGGGCCCTTGTCGGTCAGGAGGGTGATGTAGCCGAGCGTCTCGGTGGGCGCCTTCGTGAGCTCCGAGCTCGATCCGGCGAACGCCGTTCCGTCACCACCGACGACACCGTCCACGTCGCCTGCTCGAAGTGCGGCTGCTCCCGGGACGGGCGCGGCGAAGACCAGCTTGACCGTCTTCCACGACTCCTTGAAGTCGTCCCCGGTCTCGGCAGCGCCCCACCACCCGTCGTTCTTGACAAAGGTCATGCCGGCGCTGGAGTTGAAGTCCTTCGGCTTCCACGGCCCGGTGCCCATCGTCAGCACACCAGGTCCACCGAGATCCTTCTCGTGAGCCTCGGCGAACTTCTTCTCGACGATCTGCCCGGCGTACGCCGGGGTGTACTGCCACGCCGAGTCGGGCTGCTTGAGCTTGACGGTGACTTCCATCGGGCCCGTGGCCGTGATCGTGTCAACGGACTTGTACTTGCTCGCGGTCTGCGCGGTCTGGTCCTGGTACCGGCGCAAGGAGTACACGACGTCATCGGGAGTGACTTCGGCGTCGTTCCAGAACTTGACGCCTTCGCGCAGGGTGTAGACGTAGGTAAGAGGATCTGGGTTGTCTACCTTGGTGGCGAGCGCAGGCTGCACCTTGCCGGTGTTGTCGAGCTTGATCAGGCCTTCGAGCGCGAGCCCGTTGACCCAGAGCGCCGGCTGATCGTACTGACGAGCAGGGTCCATGCTGCGAATACCGCTGGTGGCGATAGTCAGGGTCCCGGTCGACCGGTCTTCGCCGGCGCCGTCGTCCGAGGACGAACTACACGCACCTGCGACCAACAGAACTCCCAGGGCAGCGATGCCCATGCGAAGCCTGCGGACGGATCTGTTCATACCTGACCCATCTGTGAGTGCTTCCCCAGCCAGTCGGATGACGTTCTGGGCACTGCTTCAAGCAGCTGTTTCGTGTACCCCGAGTTCGGAGAATCCATAATTTCTGCGGTGCCCGCCTCCACGACCCGGCCCTTCTCGAGCACGTAGACGGTGTCCGCGACCTGGCGCACCACGGCCAGGTCGTGCGTGATGAAGAGGAGGGCGATGCCCGTCTCCCGACGGATGTCGTTGAGAAGGTTCAGGACCTGTGCTTGGACCGAGACGTCCAGAGCGGACACGGGCTCGTCACAGATCAGCAGCTCCGGATTGAGCGCCAGGGCCCGCCCGATCGCGATCCGCTGCCGCTCGCCACCGGAGAGCGCCGCAGGCCGACGTGCGGCGTAGTGCGGTCGGAGCCCGACGCGCTCGAGCACCTCGGCCACCGTCAAGACCCGGGGATCGCCGGACAGTGCCGCCTGGCGGCCGGCTTCCGCCAGGGTTTGACCGACGGTCATCCGCGGATTGAGCGAGGAGTACGGGTCCTGGAAGACGTACTGCACCTTCGAGCGCCAGGTTCGGAGGTCCGAGCGCGACATCCGGGACCCCTGGGTGATGTCGATCCCGAAGACCTCGGCGGCGCCACTGGTGATGGACTCCAGCCCGACCAGGCAACGACCCAGGGTCGTCTTGCCAGAACCCGATTCGCCGACGAGCGCGACGGCTTGCCCTTGGCGGACCGTCAGCGAGACCTCCTTGAGGGCGGCCACCGCCTTGTTGCCGTGGCCGTACTCCTTGGAGACACCCTCGAGCGAGACGACGACCGGCGCCGACACGTCCTGCGGCGCAGCCAGCTGCTCGCCCTCCTCGACGATCTCGAACCTGGCATCCAGGTCACGCCGGATCTCGTCGACGCGGATGCAGGCCGACGCACGGTCGTCGTCGATCTGCACCAGCTGAACTCGCTGCCGCGAGCAGTCCGGAGTGGCCCACTCGCACCGTTCGGCGAATCGACACCCGATCCGCCGTTCACGGACGTGCGGCAGCTCTCCCTTGATGACAGGAAGCCGGGCGAGCCGACGGCCCAGCGGTGGCTCCGAGGCAAGCAGGCCCAGCGTGTACGGATGTCTCGGCGACCTGGACAGCTCGTCCGACGGGCCGGCTTCCATCATGGCGCCGGCGTACATAACGTAGACGCGGTCGCAGGCCGCGAACGCGACGCGCAGGTCGTGGGTGATCATGATCATCGACATCCGTCGCTGCCGCTGGATCGAGATCAGGAGCTTGAGGATCTCCTGCTGCGTCACGGTGTCCAGCGCCGTCGTCGGCTCGTCGGCGATGATCATGTCGGGGTCCGTCGCCAGCGTGGCGGCGATGCCCACCCGTTGACGCATGCCACCCGAGAGCTGGAACGGGTACCGGCGCGAGACGGCGGGGTCCGTGATCCCGACCTCTTCCAACCGCCGCTGCACCTCGGCGCGACGTTCAGCCTTCGACATCGCGCGGTACTGCGGCTTCTCGCGCAGCACCTCTTCGAGGTGGTGCCCGACCCGCATCAGCGGGTTCAGCATCGTGAACGGGTCCTGAAGGATCATGCTGGCCTGCCGACCGCGCACTCGGCGCATGTCGCGCTCCGATGCGGTCAGCACGTTGATGCCACCGAGCTGCGCAGAGCCCGTGGTGTTGAACCCTGCCGGGAGCAGCTGGAGAAGGGACCGGACCGACAGCGACTTGCCGCTCCCGGACTCGCCGACGATACCGATCGTCTCGCCGAGATCGACGTGAAGGTCGACGCCGTCGACGAGTATCCGTTCTTCTCCGCCGACGCTGTGGCCGATCGTCAGGTCATCTACGTCGAGGAGCCTAGAAGCGTGCTCAGGCATTGCGGCCTTCCTTCGTGGACAGCCGGTCGAAGACGAAGTCGCCCAGGGCGTTCACGCTCACGGCGGCGAAGATGATCGCGAGCGCAGGGCCGACCGCGGTGAGAGGGTTGTCGAGCAGGATCGCCTGGCTCTCGGCCAGCATGGTGCCCCAGTCGGCGCTGCCCGGTGTCGATCCGAGACCGAGGAACGAGAGAGCCGACAGGTTGATGAGTGCGAATGCGAAGCTCAGGAACGCTTGCGAGACGGCCAGCGGCAGGACGTTCGGCCACAGGTGCCGGAACATGACGCGTGTTCGCGACATGCCGAGCGTTCGAGCAGCTTCGACGTACGGTCGCGACTTCTGCTCGATGGTGGCCGCACGAACCAGTCGGGTGTCATAGGGCGCGGACAGGAACATGATCACCGCGACGGCGACCCAGTAGCCACCTCCAAGCACGCCGATGGCGACGATGGCGACCAGGACGCCAGGGAGCGCGTACATCAGGTCGACCCACCGCATGATGATCCCGCCCGGAATCCCGCCGACGTAGCCGGCGATCAACCCCAGCACGGAGCCGATGACGAAGGCTCCGAGCGCGATGAGAAGCGGGCCGTACAGCGCCGTCCGCGCACCGAGCACGACCCGCCCGAAGATGTCGCGCCCCAAGTCGTCGGTACCCAGCCAGTGGTCACCGGAGATCCCTTGCAACCCGTTGCTCAAGGACTGCACGTTCGCGTTCGGCACCAGCATGGAGCCGAACAGGCCGGCGACGACGATGCACGACAGGTAGCCGATGCACAGCATCACGCTGATCGACGGAATCCGGCGGCGAGCGCGTCGGTCGGTTGCTGCGTCCGCCGGCGCCTCGACGCCGGTGGTCGGTTCGATGCTCATCGGCTGTCCCCACTCAGGGCGATTCGCGGATCCACCGCGAGGTAGGCAAGGTCGGTCACCAGGTTGATGAGGAACACGGTCGCTGCCATCACCAACGTCACCCCTTGGACGACCGGGAGGTCCTTCTGCTGGACCGCGCTGATCAGGAGACTGCCCAGGCCCGGAAGGGCGAAGGTCGCCTCGACCACGACGGCTCCGACCATCACGAAGCTCAGGACGACGCCGGCAGCGGTGATGACCGGGACCAGGGAGTTCCGCAGGACGTAGTTGAACAGCAGGCGGGACGGCTTCACCCCTCGAGCCCTCGCGGCGATGATGTAGTCCTGGCCCGCGACCTCGATGACGGCTGTCCTCGTGTAACGGACGACCAGAGCAATGGTCGCTGTGCTAAGAGCCACCGCCGGCAGGATCAGGTGCCGCAGCCGATCGACTCCGCCCTCACCTGCACCGATCGCAGGCAACCAGTTGAGCTGACCGGCGAGCACGATGATCAGCAGGATTCCGATCGCGAACGACGGCGCGCTCACCGAGATCATCGAGATCTGGGAGACGAACCGGTCCACGAACCTGCCTCGCTTCAGGCCGGCCAGCATCCCGAGCGGAATACCCAGGGCCATCGTGATCAAGAAGGTCAGGGTTCCCAGCTGCACGGTGACGCCGCCGCGCTCCAGGATCGCGGACGAGACTCCCTGGCCGGTGAGGACCGACTGGCCCAGGTCGAAGTGCAGGGCGTCGGTCAGCCAGTTCCAGTACTGGACCAGGAACGGGTCGTCCAGGTTGTAGCGCGCGCGAATCGCTTCCATCGTGTCCGGGGTCGCGGGCAGGGTGCCCAGCAGCAACCGCACCGGATCGCCGGGCGCCAGTGCCAGCAACGAGTAGATCCCGAACGAGTAGACGACCAGCAGGATGGCCGCTCCAGCGAGACGTCCGAGGACGTATCGAAGTGTGGAGCGCAATGTCATGGGTCGATCGCTCATTTCGGTAGACGGAGTAGCGAGTATCGCCGGTAACAGCCTTGTCGGACCGTACTCGCGTGTTAATAAACATGTCAACAGATTCGACGATGGTTTTCCCATCGAATTGGGGACGGACGAGGGCACGACGACACCCACGACCGATGCCGCCGCTCGTCGCGGTGCCCGGGACTCAGACGTCTCGCAACCGGCAGGGCGCATCGGGGTAGCGCACCTGCGACCACGTGCGGTGGGAAAGTCGATCGCAGTCGACCCGGGTCGTGTTGCCGGTGCCCGCGTTCGCCGTCAGGCGGGTGCCGGGCCGAACGCACAGGTCATGCCTGCGCGCCCTAATCGCTCTTGGCCGTGGACGAGAGCCACCGCGGGTCGTCCAGGGCCGACGGAGTTCTCGAATGCTGAGACGGCTGGGTGAGGCGGCAGGTCACAGGTCGATCGCGTACGGCGTGGCGAAGTCCTGATATGCAACAAGGCCCCGTAGAACGGCGGTTTCCACACCAAGCCGACCAACGGAGCCTCGTTGTCCGTGCAGTTTGCCATGCCGCCCGTGCTGTCCGCCATCACCACCGCTGTCGACGACGCTGGACAGTGTGAACATCCGGATTCCAGCGGCGAGGCCGTGGACATGGCCGATCTTCGCCATGTGTGGGCGCAGATCCCCGATCCGCGTGATCCTCACGGGCGACGACACCGGCTGGTCGTCATCCTCGCGCTGGTCCAGGCGGCGATCACCTCCGGCGCGACCTCCTACGCGGCGATCCGGCACTGGATCGCCAGATGCCCTCAGCATGTCCTGGAGCAGATCGGAGCCCGGCGCGATCGGCGGACCGGCCGCTACCAGGCTCCGCATCCCGACACGGTGTGCCGCACGATCGCGCGGGTCAACGCGGCGCATGTGGACGCCGCCTACGCCGCGCACCGGGCCGGACAACTGCGGGAGCTGTACGACGACCCCGGCGAGTTGATCCCTATGACCGTCGACGGCAAGACCCAACGCGGCACCGCCACCCCCGGCACACCCGCCCGACATCGACTCGGCGCACAGTTGGCCGACGACGCCCTCATGGTCGCGACGATCGACGTCAGCTCCAAATCCAACAAGATCACTGCCTTCGCCCCGCTGCTGGACCAGATCGGCTGCCTGAAGAACGTCGTGATCAGCGCCGACAGGCTCCATACGCAGCAGGAGCACGCCCGCTACCTGCACCGGCGCGAAGCGTTCTACGTCTTCCCGGTCGGCGGCAACCAGCCGGGCTTGTTCGATCAGCTCGACGCCCTGGCCTGGAAGGACGTGCCGATCGGATGGACCACCTACGACCGCGGCCACGGCCGCACCGAGGTCCCCATCCAGGTGATGCCCGCCCCGCCCGGAACCCGCTTCCCGCACGTCAAACAGGTCTTCCTCCTCGAACGGTACGTCTATGACCTGCGCTGGAAGCCGTTGTCGAGCGTCGCGGTGCTGGGCGTCACCCACCTGCCCGCGACGCTGGCCACTCCACGTCGCCTGGCCGAGCTGGTGCGCGGCGAATGGTCGATCGAAAACAAAGATCATTACGTGAGAGACGTCACGCTCGGGGAGGACCGGTGCAGGGTCCGTACCGCCTTGGCACCGTCGATCCTGGCCACCATGCGCAGCTACGCGATCGGCGCGCTACGCCTGCTCGGCTTCACCAACATCGCCGACGGCACCCGATGGGCGCGCGACGACTTCCGTAACCCGCTGATCGCCCTGGGTCTCACGATGTGAGAACTCCTTCAGCCCTGGCAGGTCGATCGGCTCTCCGGACGGCGGCTCGTCCGGGAACAGCGCGTCGAACAAGGTGCGCAAGTTGTCACGGAGGTGCCGCACGACCGAGGCGCGTGCCCGGTCGGCGTCCTTGGCAGCGATCGCGTCGAACGTCTCCTGGTGCTCGGGGTCGTTGAAGAAGACGTAGGACTGGCTAAGGTACCCCGGCACCAGGGCCCAGAATCGTTGCATCTCGTCCTGGAGCGTGCCGATCATCGCTGTCAGGCGCCCGTTCCCCGAGATGCCCGCGATCATCTGGTGAAACTGACGGTGCAGCCCGCTCATCGTCTCGACGACCTCCGGGTCGTTCGGTGAGCGTCCTTCCAGGCGCTGCACCTCCGACATCGCGTTGGCGTGAGCGAGCTCGAACGCCGACGCGTGCGCCGGCGTGAAAGCGGCGGCTGCCAGTTCCGCAGCCAGGCACTCGAGCCGAATTCGAATCTGGAACAGGTCACGAATCTCGTCGAGGTTGATGGGCGTGACCGTGTAGCCGACTCGCGGCTGAGCGACGAGGTAGCCCTCGGCGACAAGACGCTTCAGCGCCTCGTGGGCAGGCGTCCGGCTGACCTCCATCTCCTGCGCGATCTGATGGGCCGCCAGCACGTGCCCCGGCCGAGCCTGGCCGGTCAGGATCCGAGCCTTGATGTTGGTGTAGACCATGGCGGCCAGGCCACCGTGCGCGGCGTCCTTCATCGTGCCTTCTCCTACGATTTCTGACGTTCGTGTTCCGACCGAACCAACCTGCAACTGGACGGAGGATGGCGTCGCAGCCCGCCCATCATGACAGCGACTCCTCCAGGAAGTCGATCAATGCCGCCCAGGCGGCGACGCGCGCCTGAGCCGTCCCCCGGCGTGTCCCGCCGTACGCGTACGCCACACCGTTGACCGGATGGACCGTGGTCGTCACGACCGGCGTGAACGGCAGACCCAGGTTGTGGCCGGCGCCGGGGAACACCAGTCGACGGGTCGCAGCCGGCGCACCCGCGGCTCGCCTGCGACTCAGCAGAACGTCGCTGAGCTCCACCGAGTCCCACATCAGGTCGTCGCCCCCGCAGAGGAGGAGCACTGGCCCGTCGAACTGCTCGATCGGGATCGCCGCCTTCTCGAGGTCGTTCTCACCCGTCGACTCGATCGCTGCACGGAATCCCGGCGCCGCGGCGATGCCGCCCGCCGTCTCGACGGAGCGACCAGGCACGAGACCCTCCCCCAGGACCGCTGGCAATGGCCTACCGGCCAGCGTCCAGGCGGCGCCGTCCCGGCCGTCCGAGGTGAAGGAACCCCAGACGTAGCCGGTGGGGACGACCGCGGCCACGGCCTTGACGCCCGGAACGTGCGCCCCGACCAGCAGACTAAGCTCGGCTCCCCGCGACTGACCCTTGACGGCGATCGCTCCCGGCCGGACCTCGTCGAGAGCGGCCAGCCACTCAACGGCCGTCGCGACGTACTCGATCGGCAGCTCGAACAGGTCGTCGGGTCGGCCGGGGTAGTTGAAGCAGGCCAGGGCCAGGCACACGAACCCCCGACTGGCGAGCAGCTCTGCTTCCTCCTCGTTGATCCCACCCCCCGATCCGGACAGGGTGATGACCGCGGGTCTCGGTCCGGGATCCGCCGGGACGAACAGTCGCCCGGCCAGCGGCGCCTCCAGCTCGCGCGAGGTCACCCCTTGACGCCGGAACTCGCGGACGTAGCGAGCCTCGGCCGAGCGATCGCCCTGCTCCACCTGGAGGGTCCAGGCGAACTCGTCGTTCGCCGGCGCTGGCCCGGTGGCGGTGCCCGGACGTGCCTCCAGCGACCACAGGAGCGCGGTGGGATCCGGCTCCTCGAATCCGTCGAGAGCGGTCGTTCCGAGGTCCACGACTCCGTGTTCGTCGGCCACCGCCGTGAACCTGCCGACCCAATCAGCGCCCTGGAATCCGGGCAGGTTGACGAGGAAGGTGACCGGGTCGTGAGGAACGGCACCGGTGACGCGCACCTCGAACGGCGTGTCCGCGAGCGACCTGGTCGCCGGACCCTCGATCCTGAAGCTCATCCGGGGTTGCTCATGTCTTGGCCTCGCGACTTCATGGTGCCGTCGAACCAATCGATGATGGCATCGAGACGCAGCTCCCGGTGACGGGGCGACCCGCTGTCGTGGAACATGTGGCTCGCTCCCGGGAACGACAACAGCTCGGTGTGCTGGCCAGCACGTTTCAGCGCCGAGAAGAACCGGCGGCCCTGGCTCGGGGGGCAGCGCAGGTCCTGCTCGGCCACCATCACCAGGACGGGGATCGAGACGTCCTCGGCAAAGGTCAGCGGAGACTTGATCCGCTGCGTCTCAGGATCGGCTCCGATGTAGAGGTGCGTGTAGTCCACGTCGTCATCGATGTCGGAGTCGCACCAGTCCACGGTGGCTCGGTCGACGATCGCCGAAGCGAACCGGTCGGACGTCGCCGCCAGCCACGCTGCCATGAATCCGCCGTACGACGCCCCGATGACGCCCACCCGATCGGGATCGCCGCCGAAGTCGTCGACAGCGATGTCGACGAGCGCCATCAGGTCCTGGACGTCGACGTCACCGAACGCATGACGCACCGCTCGGCCGTGCTCGGCCCCGTAACCTGCCGAGCCACGCGGATTGCCCATGACGACCACGTAGCCGGCGTCAACACACGCCTGAGCCTGGTCGAGCAGCCGCCACCCGAAGTACCGGTGAGGTCCGCCGTGCACCGCGAGGATCACCGGGAAGGGGCCGGCGCCCAAGGGGCGGAGGATCCACCCGTGCACCGGGTGGCCGTCGGCAGCGGTTCCGGCCACCTCGCGCATCGGCGCCACCGGTGCCGCGGCCGACAACGTCGCACCGAACGCCGTGAGGCGCCGCACTCCGGTCGGCGTGACGCAGCTGAGCTCGCCAGCCTCCGTGTCGCTCGCCACCGCGGCCACGACCAGCCCGCCGACCGCGTCGTACCCCAGCACTTGAGTCGGCCCGGAGATCACGTCAACGACGTCGCCGCCTGCCTCCACACGCACGAGGTCGACGGCGCCTCGCCGAGCGACCATGGCCAGGACGCCCTGATCGGTCACCGCAAGTGCGGGTCCTGCGGCCGTCGGGACCAGGTCCATCGTCTCCGCGTCGGTCAGGCGTTCCGCCGGCAGTGCACCGGTGTCAGTCAGCTCGGCGACCCACAGGGACGTCGGGTTCAGGTAGGTCTCGTTGAACCGGTCGCCGATCTCGGTCCCCAAGAAGTACACCTGGTCACCGCGCGCGCTGAAGACGGGGTGGCTCGCCCTCAGGCTCGTCTGCGTCACCGGCGTCACGTGGCCGTCACTCGTCGACATCACGAACACGTCCCGCGCAGGCACCGTGTCCCGATCAGCATGGCGAGCTGCCACGAACGCAAGCCTCGTGCCGTCCGGACTCCACGCAGCGAACTCGTGGTCGGCGTCCCCGGCGGTGTACTGGGAGACCGCACCGTCGGCTAGGTCCACACCGAAGATCTGCTTCCTTCGGCCGATCGTGTAGCCGACGCCATCCTCGCGATAGCGCAGCTCAGTGATACGACGCGGCGGCTCGGAGGCCGCTGTCTGCGCGATCGGTGCGACGTAGCGCCCCGCCTCCGGAACGCGCGCGACGTAGGCAAGGGTGGCCGAGTCCGGCGCCCACCGCGGCGAGGAGACACCCAGGGGATGACTGGTGAGCCGGCGGGGGTCGCCTCCCGCCGCAGGAAGCAGGTAGAGCTGAGGTCCGGAACCCGCGACCGAGCGGGTGAACGCCAGCCAACGGCCGTCGGGCGACCAGCACGGTTCGCGATCAAGCTCGCCGGAGGTGAGCCGGGACGGGGCGGGGCCGCCGTCAAGCGGAACCAGCCACAGGTCTGCGTAGTAGCGGTCCGCCGCCAGGTCCACGCGTTCGACGGAGACCACCGCGTGACCACCGTCCGGGGACAAGGACGGCGAGCCGATCGACTGGATGAGCCCGAGGTCGGACGCCTTCATCGCCGGGCCCCAAAAAATGCACCAGAAAGTGCCCCAGATACTGCCCCAGATACGGCCACTGCCATTTCGGCTTCCTCACAGATCGAGCTGCGCGTACGACGATCAGAGCAGGGGCGAGAACCCGGGCGCCCAGTCGATCGTTTGTCATGTTAATCAACATGTTAGCGCAGTCCTCGATCAAGATCCTCGATCAGGTCACGGGTTGACTCGAGTCCGATCGACAGGCGCACCAGGTTCTCCGGTGGGCGCGCCTCAGCGCTGACGGGACGATGGGTCAGGGCCGCGGGATGCTGGATCAGCGAGTCGATCCCGCCGAGCGAGACAGCATGCGTGAACAGCCTGACGCTCGAGGTGAGCCGCACAGCAGCCTGGTATCCGCCAGCCAAGGAGACAGCGAGCATGGCTCCGGTCCCGCGCAGCTGGGAGGAGAGCAGACCGCGCGGATCGCCGTCCAGTCCGGGGTAGTAGACGCGCTCAACGGCTGCCTGCTCCACCAGCCACGTCGCGATCGTCGCCGCGCTGGACTGCTGAGCCCTGATCCTGACCGGCAAGGTGCCCAGCCCCCGGTGCGCGAGGTACGCGGCAAGCGGATGCAGCACACCGCCGGTGATGGCTCGCACCTGCCGCAGCCGTTGGGCATCCGCCGCTCCGCACGCGATCACTCCCGCGACGACGTCGCCGTGTCCGCCGATGTACTTCGTGGCGCTGTGCAGCGACATCGCAGCCCCGTGGCTCAAGGGGTTCTGAAGCACCGGCGTGGCGAAGGTGTTGTCCACCAGTACCGGGACGCCGCCCGCACTGTCGACGACGCCAGCGATATCCACCAGCTCGAGCGTGGGATTGGCCGGGGTCTCGACAACGACCAGAACCGTATCGGTCCTCATCGAGGCACGGACCTCGGACTCAGCGCAGAACGTCACCTCGACCCCGGCCACCGCCCCCGAGGCCAGGAGGTGGTCGGTTCCGCCGTAGAGCGGCCGGACGGCCACCACGTGTCGCGCGTCCCTCGAGGAGGCGAACGCTGAGATCGCTGCGGTCATCGCCGCCATCCCTGAGCTGAATGCCACCGCCTCATCTGCGCGCTCCAGCTGCGCGAGGGCCGACTCGAAGCGCGCGACCGTGGGGTTCCAGAGCCGGGCGTAGACCGACCCGCCGTCAGGCAGCGGCCGGCCCCCGGTCGCCAGGGACTCGTACGAGTCGCCGCCACGGGCGATGTCCGGAAGGGGATTGGTGGTGGACAGATCTATCGGCAGGGCGTGAATGCCCAGCTCGGCCAGGTCCTCCCGACCAGCGTGGACAGCCAGCGAATCAAGGTCTCCCCAGACATCAGTCATCACGCGACCAGAGTAGTGATTCCACGAAACATAGCCACAAGATTCAGCGGATCAGCAACTCATCACGGAGAATCTGAGATTCTGGCTCATATCCAAGGCGGAGGGAGCAGGTCTGTTGCAGAGAACGCAACCACCACGGCTCGACGACATCGACCGGCGCATCCTCGATCTGCTCCACCACGACGCGGAGCTGACGAACAAGGCCCTGTCCGTCCGGCTGGGGATCGCCGAATCGACGTGCGCCTACCGGATCCGGGCACTGCGTGAGGCCGGGACGATCATCGGGCGTCGGCTCACCGTCGACTTCAGGCATCTCGGTCGTCCGCTGCAAGCGGTGATCAAGGTCCGGCTGGGAGCCCACGACGAGAGGAGCGTGCGCGAGCTGTACGACGACCTCACGCACGCACCCGGGGTGATCCAGGCATTTCACGTCGCCGGCGAGGACGACTTCCACCTCCATGTGGCCGTCGCGGACGCGGAGGCACTGCGTGACTTCGTCCTGCACCACGTCACGGTCCATCGCGTCGTTCGTCAGACGGAGACGCAGCTTATCTTCGAGCACCGCAGTGGCTCGGGCCCGCACGTCGCGGAACCGTGAGCCCGGCGTTCACCGCGGCGAGGCGCCCAGGCCCGCCCCAGCACCTGCTGACGGACGACCGCTGGTCACTCCTACCGGGTCCAGCCAGGCGACGATCGCGTCTGCGGTGCCACCGGCACCGTCGGCCGCACCCGGACCGAGCAGCTCCTGCACAACTCCGTCCTCGAGCAGTTGTCGGGCACCGATCCGCTGCACCTCTGCCGCATCTCGGACTCGGGTGGGATCGCCGAACAGCAGTGTCGCCGTGCCGGCTGGAGGGAGAGGTGACAACCACGCCCCTTCCACGGCGGCACTCCGATCGGCACCCATCAACGCCAGTGCACCGCCGCCAGCCCCTCGATCGAGCAGCACGGTGGCGGTCGGCACGGTCAGGCTGGTCATCAGGCCGATGGTCGCGGAGATCTCCCGCGCCATGCCGTGCCGCTCGCCGTCGACGGACAGCTCCGCCCCCGCGGTGTCCACGAGCGTGACAAAGGGCAGACGCAGCGACTGGGCGATCTCCATCCCGCGTCGAGCCAGATGAAGATCGGCGATCGACGTACCGGACGTGTCAGCCGCTCCTCGCGACTGGCTGAAGATGACCCATCCTCGGCGCCCGAGCCTGCCGAGGTGCAGCTGCGCTCCCCCTTCGCGGTGCCCGAAGCGAGAACCGCTGACCCTCACGACGTTGCTGAACCGGGCGCGGACCTGGCTCGCGAGATCCAGGTCGTCGGCCCGTTCCGGTCCCGCGCCACCCGCGGTCGGGCCGCGACCGCCGATCGCTCGCGCCGATTCTGCGACCACCGCCGCCAGGTCTGGCAGTGAGAAGGCACCGTCGATCACGCCAACGGAAGCCAACGCGCCCCCCTGCTGCACGCCGTCCGGCAGTGCCGCAGCTCCCAGCGCGTCAACCACCTTCGGACCGAGGAAGGCGACGAGGGCCAGCGGATCCGCCCAGGTCAGGTGTCCTTGCGTCGCCCAGGAGGCATACACACCGCCGGTCGTGGGATTCCTCAAGTAGCTGACGTAGAGCAGTCCGCTCGCGGCGTGCTCGCGAGCGGCGCCTGCGAGCTCGATCATCCGGTGGAAGGCCGAGGCGCCCTCCTGCATCCGGGTGCCCCCGGACGCCGGCAGCGCGAGCACCGGCAGCCCTTCGACCCTCGCACGGTGGAAGGCGCGAGCGATGCGATCGGCGGCGACATGTCCGATGGTCCCGCCCAGGAAACGGAACTCGCTCACGATCAGCGCGAACCGCTCGCCCTCGATCTGTGCCGATCCGGTGATCACGGCCTCGTCGGTCCCGGCCTTCGCCGCTGCCTGCCGGAGGAGGTCCTGGTAGGCGACGGGGAGGCCCTGGAGATCAGGAGGCGCGTCCCACGACTCGAACGAGCCGCGGTCGGCAACCGTGGAGACCACGTGAGCCGCACTCGGCACCGTCATCCCTGTCCCTCGATCGCCGCACGAATCGCCGCTCCGTGCTGGTCCAGGACCGGCGGAGGGGTGTGGGACCGGGGCGTGACTTCTGCCCCCTCCACATCGAAGAAGCGCAGCGGCGGACCGGGCAGCTCCAGCCGGCCCAGGGTCGCGTGCTCGACGTCGACGAGCAGGCCCTGGCTCCTGGTCTGCTCCCAGTCGTACACCTCATCGATGCTGCGCACACGGCCCGCTGGTATGCCGATGGCCGTCAGGCGATCAAGGAGCTCCGCAGCCGACCACCGGGAGAAGACCTCCTCGATGTACGGCACCAGGGTGTCGAGGTTCGCCGCACGGTCGCCGTTCGTGCCGAACGGCGGCCGGGCCGGGTCCAGCCCGAAGCCCGCGCAGAACTCCCGCCACAGCTTCTCGCTGCCGACCGCGATCTGCACGGCGCCGTCCCGGCACTGGAACAACCCGTACGGCGCGATCGCGGAATGGTGGTTCCCCTGGGCGCGGCCGACCTCACCGGCAACCGTCCACCGGGTCCCTTGGAAACCGTGAACGCCGACTACAGCCGAGAGCAGCGAAGTCCGTACGACGCTGCCCGCACCCGTGCGATCTCGCTCCCGCAACGCTGCCACGACACCAAATGCTCCGTACATTCCGGCCAGCAGGTCGGCGATCGGTGTGCCAACCTTCTGCGGCTCGTCCGGAGACGGGCCGGTCAGCGACATCAGCCCGGCTTCGCCCTGCACGACCTGGTCGTATCCCGAGCGGCCCCCTTCGGGACCGTCATGACCGAAGCCGGTGATGGAGAGGATCACGAGACGAGGATTCACCTGGTGGAGGCGCTCGACCCCGAGCCCCAGTCGGTCCAGCACGCCGGTGCGAAAGTTCTCGACCAGAACATCGGCCTGGCGGATCAGCCCCAGGAGCACGCCTCGTTCCGACTCCTGCTTGAGGTCGATGACGATCGATTCCTTGTTCCGGTTCGCGGACAGGAAGTAGGTGGACTCCCGGCCGCCGACGTCGCCACCCTCGGGGTCGCCGGCCGACTCGGGCCAGCGGAACGGTGGCCCCCAGCCGCGGGTGTCGTCACCGCGTTCCGGGATCTCGACCTTCACGACGCGCGCACCGAGATCGCCCATCATCATCGTCGCGTGCGGTCCCGCGAGAGCTCGGGAGAGATCGACCACGAGGAGGCCGCTCAGAGGTCCGTTGCCGGTCATGCGCGCGCCTCCGCGGACGGGGTCAGGTCGCCGAGGTCCCACAGCAGCCCGGCCATGATTCCGAGGGACTCCTTCGCCAGACTCGCCAGGAGGTGCTCATCAGGAGCATGTTGTGAGCACCCGGGGTACGAGTGCGGGATCCAGATGGTCGGGATGCCCAGTACGTCGGCGAAGCAGTCGTTGGGGAACGTGCCCCCGAGATTCGGAAGGATCGTCGGCACCTTTCCCGTCGTACGCTCGACCGACGTCGCAGCCCACGAGACCCACTCGTTGTCCTGGTCCAGCCGGGTAGCCGCTGTGCCTTCGTCCACCTCGACGTCGACCAGCTCGAACCCGTGCGCGTCCAGGTGCGTGCGCACCGTCTGCTCGAGGGCGGACCAGTCGGTTCCGACGACGAACCTCAGCTGGCACCTCGCCGCGGCCATGCCGGGGATCGCGTTCTCCGGCCCGGTTGATGAGCCTGCATCCAGGCTCAGGACCTCGAGGGTGTTCCAGCCGTAGAGCCGTTCGGGAGCACTCAGCCCCGGTTCACCCCAGTCCTCGATCGCCGGCGCCGTCGGTCCGCCGTCGATCTCGATCCTGCTCAAGATCGTTCGGATTGACTCCGGGATCTCGGCGGGCCGCAACCCCGCCACCAGGATCCGGCCTCGCGCGTCGACCATGGTGGCGAGCGCGTTCGCGAGCAGGACGGCTGGATTGCTGAGCAGACCACCCCAGTTGCCCGAGTGGTAGTCACGCGGTCGCAACGCCGCCCGAAGCGTGAAGGACACCTCACCACGGGTGCCGAGCACGAGAGTGGGGCTCTGCTCCGAGACCCGGGTCCCGTCCGAGGCCAGCAGGACGTCGGCGGCGAGCTCGCCCTCGGCCAGCGCCGTACAGACGTCTCGCAACCCGGGCGAGCCGATCTCCTCCCCCATGTCCATGAGGACCGTGACGTTGAACCCGAGCCGCCCCTCCCGCGCGACCAGCACCTGTTCGAGCGCCGCGAGATTGATGGCGTGCTGGCCCTTGTTGTCACAGGATCCGCGGCCGTACCACCGGTTGCCGTCCACCACGAGCCTCCACGGCGACCACGGTTCGCTCCAACGCGCGGCGTCTCCCAGGACGACGTCACCGTGGCCGTAGACGAGAACCGTCTGCAACGACGGGTCCTCGATGCGGCGCGCCAGCAAGAAGGGCGGCATCCCGGCGACCGGGTTCTCGACGAGCCGCCACTCGAACCCGCACCGCTGGAGGACCGGAACAATCTCGTCCCTCAAGTAGCTCAGGTGCACCTCGGCGCGCTCACCGGACTCGCTCTCGGTCGGGTAGGCGACCTTGCGTTCCAGCTCCCGGAGCAGACCACCTGACTCCAGGTAGCCCTCCGCGAGCTCGATCGCGCGCGAACGCGTCATGACACCCTCCTCCGGCTGGATCTCGATCGGGTCGGACGCCCCGTCGTCGCCGACAAGCCAAGCGCACCCACGGGCGCGCGACCATCACCGATTCTGGAAGCCTCTGTTGCCGATTCGGGAACGCTCGATCGGCGGCTGCGGTCGGCGCGAAGGGCGAGAACTACTGTGTCCGTGTGTACCTCATCAGCGATTCCCTTCGATACTTCCTCGAAGTGGCGCGCACGGGAACGATCGCGGAAGCCTCCGAGAGACTCCACATCGCGGCCTCGGCGATCAGCCGGCACATCGCTCGACTGGAGCAGTCAATGGGTGTGCAGCTGTTCGACCGGCATCCGCGCGGCATGATCCCGACCGAGGCCGGTCAGCTGCTGGCCGACCATGCACGCCGCAACCTCCTGGAGGAGGGCGACCTCCTCGACAGGCTCCGGGACCTCCACCGCTCGGGCCGTTCACTCATCACGGTGTCGTGCACCGAAGGCTTCGCCGAGGACTTCCTCCCGGTCGAGATCGCACGCTTCCGTGAGCGTCATCCCGCCGCGCGTGTGCACCTGACGGTCACCGAGCCGGAGGCGGCCACCCAGTCGGTTGCCGACGGATCATCCGATGTCGCCATGACCTTCAGCCTGGCACCGGCGTCCGGGGTCCGTATCGAGTACTCGTGCCAGGAACCGATCGTGGCGCTGGTGCCGGACAGCCATCCCCTGCGCGAGCTCGACAGCGTCTCGCTGGCGGACCTCCAGGACTATCCGCTCGCGCTGATGGCTGGGGGAAGCACCCTCCGCGAGCTCTTCGACGTCTGCTGCTCCGCGGGAGGCCTGTACTTCGAGCCCGCGCTGACCAGCAACTCGTCGAGTGCGCTGAACGCCCTGGCCAGGCGAACCGGTGCGGTGACCCTGACCGGACTTCTGAGTTCTCGGCATCTGGTCCAGGACGGCTTCAGCACCGTCCCGCTGACGAATCCCGAGCTGCTCCGCCGCAACCTCCAGGTCCAAACCATGGCCCAGCGCACGTTGCCCGCACCGGTCAGTGCCTTCGTGCAGCAGCTCGTGACAGCCGTCGAGGCCAGCGGTCTCGGCTGAGCCCCGTCGTCAGGGATCGGACACGGCCAGCTGGCACGGTGCTCACTGTCGTCACCGCCAATGCAGTCTACTGAGGTCGAATCGGAAGTTCTCGTGATGGTTCATCGCGATTCATGTCAGGATTTCCGGCGAGGAGGAATCCACCGCGCTCGACATCCGCCGCCTGCGCCTCCTCAGCGAGCTGCGCTCGCGTCAGACCATCGCCGCGGTGGCGATCGCACTGCACCAGAGCCCGTCGTCGATCTCCCAGCAGCTGTCGATCCTGGAGCGCGAGGCCGGGACGCCACTGCTGAGAAAGGCCGGGCGACGCGTTCAGCTGACCTCGCAGGCAGAGCTGTCGCCGAGGAGGCCGTTGATCTCGTCGAGCAGACGGTGGTTGCCACGAACATGGTCATCGACGAGCATTCCCACGGTGTGCTCGCCTGCGGGCCCCACATCGCCGGAGGAACGCGACGGAAGCCGTACGAGTCGCGACGGCCTCTGCCTGTAGGGCCCTAGCCTCGGGCTTTCGTGGTGAATATCGCCAGGCTTGATCATTTACATGAGAAAAGTGCCTTGAGCTGGGAGGATTGGACTTGCTGAGGGTCCTGTCCACACCAGTTCGAAAGGCACTTTTCGAGTGCAGCTTACCGGTCGTCGCCCCAAGATCGTTGTGTCTTCGGACGGCAAGGGAATGGTCTGTCAGGCCGGCGGCCTGCTCCTGGTGGAAACACTGAGAGCAACCGGCCTGGACAAAAGCCTGTCGCAGACGCTTGCACCGTGGCGTGCACCACGAGCGGTACACGATCCCGGGAAGATCGTGACGGATCTGGCCGTGACACTCGCGCTGGGCGGAGACTGCCTGGCCGATATCGCGCTGCTGCGCTCCTCTCCGGAGGTGTTCGGGCCGGTAGCCTCCGACCCGACGGTGTCACGGCTGGTCAAGACCCTCGCCGACACAGGACCGAAAGCGTTGCGGGCGATCCGCGCCGCTCGCGCGGCGGCACGGGCCAGGGCATGGACGCTCGTGGGTGAACGCGCTCCCGGCGCAGGCGGCACGCTGATCCCGGTGGACCTGGACGCGACGATCGTGATCGCGCATTCCGAGAAAGAGCACGCGGCCCCGACCTGGAAGCACACCTATGGCTTTCACCCGATGACCGCGTTCATCGACCACGGTGAGGACGGAACGGGTGAGGCCGCGGCGCTGCTACTGCGCCGAGGCAACGCCGGATCCAACACCGCTGACGATCACATCACCGCCGGACGACTCGCCCTCAACCAGATAGCAGCCCACCTGCACAAACAAGTCCTGATCCGGACCGACTCCGGAGGCGGGACCCACGCCTTCCTGGCCTGGGTGAGTGCCCGCCGCCTGAAGTACTCCATCGGCTTCACCCTCACCGACGACATCTGCGCCGCGATCCTCGCCCTGCCCGAGGAGGTGTGGGAGGTCGCCTATAACGCCGATCGGCAACCCCGCGACGGCGCATGGGTAACCGAACTCACCGGCATGCTCGACCTGTCGTCCTGGCCCAAGGGCATGCGGGTCATCGTCCGCAGGGAACGCCCCCACCCCGGAGCTCAGCTGCGCTTCACCGACCTCGACGGCAACCGCTTCACCTGTTTCGTCACCGGCACCCGTCCCGGTGGCGGCCGCGGCCAACTCGCCGACCTGGAACTACGACACCGCCGCCGGGCCCGCTGCGAGGACCGCATCCGCACTGCCAAAGACAGCGGGTTGCGGAATCTACCCTTGCACGGCTTCAACCAGAACCAGATCTGGCTGGAACTGGTCGCACTGGCCGGCGAGCTGACCGCCTGGACCCAGATGCTTGCCCTGGCAGATCACCCCGCCCGGCGCTGGGAGCCCAAACGCCTGCGCTTGCGCCTCTTCTCGGCCGCTGGATGCCTGGTCAAAGGCGGTCGACGCCTGCGCCTGCGCCTGGCCCGGCGATGGCGGTGGGCGGACCTGATCGCCACCGCGATCACTCACCTGCAAACCCTTCCAGGCCCCTGATCTACATCCCACTGTCTCGGCAACCAGAAAGGACAAACCCACCCGGGCTCGTGGAACCCCGCTCACCTGGCGCGACAGCCGGGCACCCACGCTGACCAGAGCGGGAAATCAACCCTCACCCGACACCAATCCGTCAATCATCAACTGAAGCTTTACATTCCAAGTGCTACCCGTTGACCTGGGAAAACGCCTACTGCTGTCGTACGCGGCCAGTCGCTTCAGCGGTAGTCGTCAGCGTGTGGGTTCATATGCGCAGCGGGGTGCAGATGAAGCAGCAGGGTTTGGGTGGCGGTCGGCGGCGACCATGGTGTTGTGATCAGTCCAGGCTGAACCGGTCGTACATCGCCTCAAGCTGGTCTTGGCGTTGTGGGTCTCCGAGCATGATCCGGATTCGCGCGAGGTGTCCGTCGGCATCGTGGTCGGCGGCAACAGGGAAGAACCCATCGCCCCAACTGGTCATGAAGCACATGGTCCGGGTGCCATCGACCTCGATCGTTCCAGCCTCGTGCTCTGCAGCTCTGACCTTGGCCATAACCTGCCAGTGGTGGGAGTGCGGTCGAAAGTCGACCGCGATCATCCGTTCTGGAACGGCCTGCTTCCACCTCTGCAAGGCGATGGCACGGTCAGTGGCCTCGTCGACAGATAGGTCCGCCCACCCGTACACCCCATCCTCGCCCGGACTGGCCAGGGAGAAGGCGCCGAAGTGAGCAACCGCCTCCTGTACCGATCGTCCCCAGAACGCAACGTCGGCCATGCCATCGATCGGCTCCTCGTGCCGCCACGCTCCCAGCGCGTCGGCATCGACGAGGCTGAGCCGGCTCGCGTCCACCCCGACATGGCCAAGGAGCCTGGTCGATGTGGGTTGCGTGGAGCGCACACTCAGTGAGATCGATTCCCACCGCACACCGATTCGCCCGTAATCCCGGGGAGTCGCTGTCACCGTGACCTCCTGATCAGTGGGTAGGCCACCGATCGCCACGACCGAAACGCCGTTCATGATGAACTCCGAACCACCGGCCCGTACCGCGTGTTCGACGCGCTCACGATGCGCCACCCGCGGTTCTTGGTGTTCTAGCCAGGCCTCGAAACCATGCGCCTGGCAGTGCGCGGCGAAGATGCTGGTCAATTGCTCGACACCGTGTCCGGGGATGTCGTAGAGCCACGTGCCCGACTGGCGGTTGAAGGATCGAGCGGCCGACTCGGCGTGGGGGCCGGCCACGGCCAGGTCGGCCGACGCGCGAATGCTCTCATGCAACGCTGGGTCGTCCACAGCGGAGAACATGGAATCGTCCGCTACCGGTGGTGTGTCTCCTGACCATGAACCCAGATAGCCAGTGTCGGCGATCACCAATCGCCCGGACGGGCAGGTGATCGCCCCCAGCAGTGTCGGGGCATCAGTCGTCATCCAGGCAGTATGCCGCAAACCCTTCTAGAGCCTGATCAACAGCACTGCACGTCCGCCTGCGTATGCCCACGTATTCACATGTACGTCGGCTGATGGATCGTTCGGGCTGGGGAGTCGTATCGTGATGTGCACTCAAGCTTGGTCGGGAGGGGCAACGATTGATCCCTTGCCTGGCTTGGTCGTGATCAGATTTTGTTCTCGCAGGGCCTCCATCGCCTTGCGGACGGTGACCCTGGCGACGTCGAACTCCTCCTGAAGCTTCACCTCGGAGATCAGCGTCAGGGGCGGGTAGGTGCCGTCCTTGATGCGCTCGGTGACGACGTTCGCTATCTGCTCCCACTTGTACAGCCTGGGGTCCCATTCGATCACAAGACGACTCTAGGTATGTGCCTACCGGCGAACATAGAACAGGAATTCCCAGGAATGGTATAGACAGGATAGGACAGGTTGACCTACTGTCATGCTATGGCATCGGTGAGCAGCGGCCTACGTGCCAGCTCGGGACCGCTTCCCCACACCGGTCCCGTCCCTGGTGCTGGAGGGCGCCAAGGGACACGGTTCTGGGTCCGCTCACCGATGTCCACCCACCAAGAGCTGTCGCCGAATGACGTGGAGAAGGGAGTGAGCCATGACCGCGACCTTCCCCGACGACACAGCGGTAAGGGCTGCCGAAGAGCTTCGTGAGGCCCTGACTCGGTACGGGATCACTGCCGATGTGCATGACGGGTACGGGCTGGCGCTCGTGTCGGTCCGGGTGGATCTGATCGTGTGGTGTCGCGGGGATCAGTTCTGGTGGCGTACCGGCTGGAACCCTCGCCAATACCGTCCCATCTACGCCCGCCACCCGGTGACAGAGCCCAGCCGGGCCGCGCATCGCGTCGCCCTGCGGTACGCGGAGCTGCGGCAAATCCATCCACTGCCGGAACCGGACCAGAAAGCGGCGTACCCGGTATGACCGCGCTTGACGGGAAGCCGCTGGTTCGTCCGCGCTGGGTGGCTGTCGGGGCCGTGGTGCGGCCTGCGGAAGATCTCCACCCGGGATACTTCCTGGCCTTTGAGCGCGACCGTGACCAGCCGTTTCGGATCGCCCCGGTGCAGGGTGAGGAGTACGAGCGCAGACAGCGGTCCGCTGATCTCGTGTGAGGACACGTCACCGGGCTCGACCGGCTGGGGAGCAGCGGTTGCCGGTGGAAGCCGTCGACGTTCCTGCTGTCGGTGTTCTGCTCGTTCCCCTCCGATGCCTCCCTGATCACCACCTTGTTCAACCATTCCCCCGTGCTGCTGTGGCCTCGGCCGTCTTTCTCGTGCGGCGGGATGGTGACCCCCTGAACGGGCGTGACCGCGCCGGCCTCGGGAGAGGAGCGCCGTCACGCCTCACCCCACCGGCCACGACGAAAGAAGGTAGGCATGTCTGAACGGTTCGCTCAACAGTTTCCGACCGGGTGGCCTTTGCCTGCGGTGGGTGCTGGGCCGGTGATCGAGGGGTGGCGGACCGAACAGAGCGGCTGGGGCGTCTTCTCCGCGCGCCGCGACCCCGAACCCGTACTGACCGAACACGAGATGCTCGCTGGGCTCACCGGGCACCTGGTCGCCGAAACGGCCGAGGAACTCATCCGGCTGACCGACGAACAGCGACGCATCGAGGACCGACTGAACAAGGCACCGCCGGTGTGTCCACACCGCGGGTGCGTCCAAGGGGACGCGTCGTTGATCATGACGGTGAATGAATCATCGGTCACAGCACAGCGGTGCGCGCAGCTACGCGCCCCTACTGGCTTCCAATTCCGTGGGCGGCCTTGTCAGGAGAAGCCCAGATAGTGGGCCATCCGGGGAAGCCTGCGGGCTATCTCCGCCTCGTCCTCGAAGTCCCACTCCTCGCCGTCGAACCTCTCGCCAATGAGAGGGAACTTCCCACCTGTCTGGTGTCGGCCTCTCGGCTGGACCGCTCGATCAGCTCCCAGAAGGCATCCGCGTCCATGAGACGTGATCGTGGCATCCACGATCATCCGTGTACAGATCGCCACCGTCCCCGTCCGCGACTTGCGGAGCTCTCACGGAACAGGGCCTCCCAGGATCCACACGGCACCTGCGAGGCCCGGTCCGGGAGCCTCTCCCGGACCGGGTTTCCACTGGTCAGGCCCTACTTCAGCAGCTGCCTGGCCATCACCAGGCGCTGGATCTGGTTGGTGCCCTCGTAGATCTGGGTGATCTTGGCGTCGCGCATCATGCGCTCGACCGGGTAGTCGCTGGTGTAGCCGTACCCGCCGAGGAGCTGGACCGCGTCGGTGGTGATCTCCATGGCCGCGTCCGAGGCTGCGCACTTGGCCGCGCTGGAGATGAAGGTGAGGTCGGCCTGGGGCTCGCCGTGCATGGCACGCTCGGACTTGGCCGCGGCGACGTAGGTGAGCTGGCGGGCGGCCTCCAGCTTCATGGCCATGTCGGCGACCATGAACTGGACGCCCTGGAAGTCGGCGACGGCCTTGCCGAACTGCTTGCGCTCCTTGATGTAGCCGATCGCGTAGTCCAGCGCGCCCTGGGCGATGCCGAGCGCCTGGGCGGCGATGGTGATGCGGGTGTGGTCCAGGGTGGCCAGGGCGGTCTTGAAACCGGTGCCGGGGGCGCCGATCATCCGGGAGGCGGGAATCCGCACGTTCTCCAGGATGACCTGGCGGGTCGGGGAGCCCTTGATACCGAGCTTGCGCTCCTTGGCCCCGAAACTGACGCCCTCGTCGGCCTTCTCCACGACGAACGCGGAGATGCCCCTGGCTCCGACGCCCGGCTCGGTGACGGCCATCACCGTGTAGTACTCCGACACCCCGGCGTTGGTGATCCACATCTTGGCGCCGTTGAGCACGTAGTGGTCGCCGTCCGCGACCGCGCGGGTCTTCATGGCGGCGGCGTCGCTGCCCGCCTCCGCCTCCGACAGGGCGTACGAGAACATCCCGTCGCCCCGCGCGACCGCCGGAAGATACTGCTGCTTGAGCTCCTCGGAGGCCGACAGCAGCAGCGGGACGGTCCCGAGCTTGTTGACGGCGGGGATCAACGAGGACGAGGCGCAGGCCCGCGCCACCTCCTCGATGACGATGACCGTCGCGAGCGCGTCGGCACCGGCGCCGCCGTACTCCTCGGGAACATGCACGGCGTGCAGGTCCGCCGCGACGAGCGCCTTGTAGACGTCCGAGGGGAACTCCCCGGTCTCGTCGACCTCCGCGGCACGAGGGGCGATCTTCTCGTCGGCGAGGGCGCGGACCGTCTCGCGGAGCATCTGGTGCTCCTCGGGCAGTGCGTAGAGAGGGTAGCTCATAGGGAAATAGTAGGACGTCCAACAAACACTGGAGCGCTCCACCCCATGTGGTATGTCCTCCCGCGTTTACGCAGGTGGCAAAGTGGAAGTGTCAGATGCCGATACTCTGACGGCAAATAATTGGGCAGAACCGAAAGGAACACCAGTGGCCTACCGCCTGACGATGGTGGGAACCGGATACCTCGGTGCGACGACGTCCGCCTGCATGGCCGAGCTGGGCTTCGAAGTCCTCAGCCTCGACGTGGACGCGGAGAAGATCGGCCGTCTACAGGCCGGTGACCTGCCCATCTACGAACCGGGCCTGCAAGAGGTGCTGCGGCGCAACCTGGCCAACGGGCGGCTGCGCTTCACCACCTCGTACGAGGAGGCCGCGGCCTTCGGAGACGTGCACTTCCTGTGCCTGGGCACCCCCCAGAAGCCGGGAGAGTACGCGGCGGACGTGTCCTACCTGGACGCCGCGATCGAGTCGCTGGCCCCTCACCTGACACGCGAGTGCCTGGTCGTCGGCAAGTCCACGGTCCCGGTCGGCACCGCCCAGCGCCTGGCCGACAAGCTGGCGCGGCTGGCCCCCATCGGCGCGGGCGCCGAGCTGGCGTGGAACCCCGAGTTCCTCCGCGAGGGCTTCGCGGTGAAGGACACCCTGCACCCCGACCGGATCGTGCTCGGCGTCGCCTCCGACAGGGCGGAGAAGGTCATGCGGGAGGTGTACGCCTCCATGCTGGAGATGGGCACCCCGATGGTGATCACCGACTACCCCACGGCCGAGCTGGTCAAGGTGGCCGCCAACGCCTTCCTCGCCACGAAGATCTCCTTCATCAACGCGATGGCCGAGGTCTGCGAGGCCGCGCACGCCGACGTCAAGCAACTCTCCCTGGCGCTCTCCTTCGACGACCGCATCGGCGGCAAGTTCCTCAACCCCGGGCTCGGCTTCGGCGGCGGCTGCCTGCCCAAGGACATCCGCGCCTTCATGGCCCGCGCCGGAGAGCTCGGTGCCGACCAGGCGCTGACCTTCCTGCGCGAGGTGGACGCGATCAACATGCGCCGCCGGGCCCGCATGGTCGACCTGGCCCGCGAGCTGGCCGGAGGCTCCTTCCACAACTGCACCGTCGCCGTGCTCGGCGCCGCGTTCAAACCCAACTCCGACGACATCCGCGACTCCCCCGCCCTGGACGTCGCCGTCAAGATCAGCGAGCAGGGTGGCCGGGTCACCGTCTACGACCCCGTCGCCCAGGAGAACGCCCGCCGGGCCCACCCCCGGCTCTCCTACGGCACCTCCGCCCTGGAGGCGGCCAGGGACGCCCATGTGGTGCTGCTGCTGACCGAGTGGCAGGAGTTCATCACCATGGACCCCGAGGAGCTGGGTTCCGTGGTGGCCTCCCGCAAGATCGTCGACGGCCGCAACGCCCTCGACGCCGAGACCTGGCGCGCCTCAGGCTGGCACTACCGCGCCCTCGGCCGCCCCTGACCGCACCGTTCCTCTTTCGGCCCCTCGCTCGGCCCTCCCACGGCCAAGCAGGGGCTGGGCCAGGAGGCGTTCGCCATCGACTGGCAGGCACGCACGGCGACCTGCC
>NZ_JBEXUE010000024.1:0-42613 GCF_040614275.1 Streptosporangium sp. NPDC006013 | reverse complement strand
GCTGGCCATACGCGGAGCGGCGTCCATGGCCTCGCGCTTCTTCCTCGGCCACCTCTCGCGCGCCGCGGGCCGGCGCCGGCTCCTGATCATCAGCACGATCGCGGCCGCCCTGGCGCTGGTGATCACACCGTTGCCGGTGCCGCTGTGGCTACTGGCCGCCCTGCTGCTCGTCGTCGGCTTCGGACTGGGCGTCGGCCAGCCGCTGACCATGTCCTGGCTCGCCGAATCAGCTCCGCCGGGTATGCGCGGCCGCGCGATGTCCCTGCGCCTGGTCGGCAACCGCACCGGACAGATCCTCATCCCCGGCGCCGCCGGACTGGTGGCGGCCGGGACGGGCCCGGCCGGAGTGCTGTGGGTGACCGCCCTCGGCCTCGGCTGGGCGGGCCTGGCGGCACGCCACCTTCCACCAGATCCGTGAACACCACCACGAAAGGCCGACCATGCACATCGTGACCGCGGACCTCTACGACGAGCGCGGCGAGGACCTCGACTCCTGCGACCTGCAGCTGCGCCAGTACGGCGGGCGGCGCGCCTTCCACGGCCTGATCACCACCGTGCGCTGCCACCAGGACAACGTGCTGCTCAAAGCTGCCCTGTCCGAACCCGGACAAGGACGCGTCCTCGTCGTCGACGGCGGCGGATCACTGCACACCGCGCTGATGGGCGACGTCATCGGGGGCATCGCCGTCGCCAACACCTGGTCGGGAATAGTGATCAACGGAGCCGTCCGCGACGTCGCCGCCTTGTGCGACCTCGACCTCGGCATCAAAGCCCTTGGCTCCAACCCTCGTAAAAGCTGCAAGGAAGGCGTCGGGGAACGCGACGTCCCCGTCACCTTCGGCGGGATCACCTTCCACCCGGGCGCGGAGCTGTTCGCCGACGACGACGGCATCCTCATCACCAGGTGACACGACGGCCAAGGAAACCGGCCATTGGCATCCTTCACCACCGGTCGGTTTCCGGAACGGCTTCACCCTCCGCGAGCTGGGCGTGCTCCCTCGATACCGGCGGGTCCAGGAGGATGGGTGCGGTGTCACACGTACCGGTACCGCGGCCGGACATGCTCGCCACGCGAGCTCGGAATCGGCGGAAGCCAGGGAAACCGAGACCGTCGGGCCTGCCTTCCTGACGCCAGGGCCGGGGGGGATCCGTACTTCCGGTCAGGAACGTCGCACTAGGGTTTGAGGTCGAGTTGGATGCGGTGGACGGTGGTCAGGAGGCGCTCGAAGTCGGCGACGACGGCCTCGCCGTACTCGCCGGTGTCGCGGATCCGGATCTTCAGGGGTCGCCCGAGGTGCTCGGCGGTGATCCGGTAGCGGCCGATGGGCACGTCCAGCACCCCCGAGCCGTCGCCACCGCGCTCGGCCCGGCGGGTGATGACGTCACCGGCCGAGCCGTCGATCAGCGGTCCCTGCGGGGTCAGGGTGAGCGTGACGTCCTCGTCCTGCAGGAAGGTCTCCGGGCTCTGTGGGTCGTAGGACTCCAGATGGAAGAGGACCATGCTGCCGTAGAAGCCCAGCCCGTCGGACCGCTCACCGGTGAGCCGCCAGGTGAAGTCGCGGATCGCACCGTCCGAACCGGCGAAGGGGGTGTCGTCGTGGGGGGTCAGCTCCATCGTGTAGGCACGGCCCTCGAAGCGGCGGGTCACGGTGCCGGTCACCCGGAACGTGGCTGCGGCGACGTCGGTGCTCACCCGGTAGCGGCCGTCCTTGTCCGTCGTCACGACCAGGTTGCTGTTGTACAGAAGCCGGTTGTCGGCGACGATCTCCGCGCCCGCGACGGGCCTGCCCGCCGCGTCGACGACCCGCCCCTTGAGCACCCCGGCCTCCGACTGCCCCGCCCCGGCCTGCCGCTCCGCGATGGTCTCCCGCCCGGCATCGACCGTACCCGTCATCCGCTCCCCGCCTTCGGTCGCGCAGCCGCTCAGGGCCGCGATGAGAACACCCACGACGATCACTTCTCGCACGCCGGTCAGGCTAGGCGAACGATCTTGCAATCGACTTGGAAGGGGCAGCCTGCCGACGGATCCCCGACGGATGCCTCGTCTCGTGTTTTCGCCTGCTCACACGGAGAGAGCTGGCACGATACGAGAAACGGCTCGCCAAGGCGGATCTCCTGGAGCACGACAGGCCGACGTCGTGGGATTACGACGTCTACTAAGGAGTCAGAAGATGTCGGAATCACGTTACAGCTGGAACGTCTCTCACCCAGGTCTCCACGAGCTGCAAAGGACCATCGAACCGATCCGGGAGAAGATCCTCGCCCACGACGTCTACAACTCGCTGAACGAGCTCGACGACGTGGTCGTCTTCATGGAGCACCACGTCTTCGCGGTCTGGGACTTCATGTCGCTGCTGAAGAACCTGCAGGGGCGGCTCACCTGCGTGCGGGTCCCCTGGGTCCCGCAGGGCCCCCGGACGAGCCGGCGCCTGATCAACGAGATCGTGCTCGTGGAGGAGAGCGACGAGCTCGGGGAAGGCCACATCAGCCACTTCGAGCTGTACGTCGAGGGGATGCGGCAGGCAGGTGCCGACGTGCGGCCCATCGAGTCGTTCGTCAGCCATCTGAGGGAGGGTGGAACGGTCCAAAAGGGACTGGAGCTCCCCGGTGTGCCACCGGCGGCCGCCGACTTCGTCAGGACCACCTGGAAGATCATCGAGTCCGCTCCCCTGCACGCCCAGGCGGCGACCTTCGCGTTCGGCAGGGAGGACCTCATCCCGGAGATGTTCGACCGCGTGTTGCGGACGGACCGGCACGCGGAGGCCCTGGAGAAGTTCCGCGACTACCTCTCTCGCCACATCGAGGTCGACGGCGAGCAGCACACGCCGATGGCCATGCAGATGCTGGTCGATCTCTGCGGGGACGACCGGCGGAAGTGGAACGACTGCGCGGCCACGCTGCGGGCGGCGCTGGAGGCGCGCCATGCCCTGTGGGACGGCATAGCGGGACGTACCTCCCCGTCCGGTGCCGCTGCCGCGAAGACCGCCTGATCGTCGGAGTCCGGGCCGAGGGGGCCGCGAGGTCATCGCGAGGTCATATCGTGTTCGGCGCGGTCCTCGCGGTCGCTTGCGGAATGACACGGAACGATGGGAACCAAAGATCAGCTATGGACACACAGGTCACCTATCCACGCGGCGACGTCCACGGGGTCTCGCGGGTGGTCTCGGCCACACCGGTGAGCGGCGGCTACGGCGTGGTGACGGCGCAGACACCGTTCCATCCCCTGGACCACACCTGGCCCGACCAGCCCGCCGACCGGGGGACCGTGAACGGGCTGCCGGTCGTCGACTGCGTGACCGGCGCGTCGGACGGCGAGCGGCTCTACCTGGGGGAGGAGATCCCGGTACGCCGCGGCGCCGACGGCTGGGAATGGCTCGTGGTCCACGTGCTGAAGGAGCCGATCGCCGGGGACGCCGAGCTGGTCGTCGACGAGGCGTACCGGTCGGCGCTCTCCGCGGGGCACAGCGCGTGTCACCTCGCCGCGCTGGCCCTCAACGCGGCGCTGGCCGACCGGTGGCGCAAGGAGGTGACGCCCGACTCGCTCGGCCGGCCCGACTTCGACCAGGCGGCGATCACCACGTCACGGATCGTGGAACACGGCAGTGACGACGTCTACCGCCTGGGCAAGTCGCTGCGGAGAAAGGGGTTCGACGCCGAGGGACTCGACCTCGCGGAGCTCACCCGGCGGATCGACGACCAGCTCGGCGAGTGGATCGCGGCCGATGCGCCGATCACGGTGGACAGCCCGTCCCCGTCCCTGTCCGCGCGGCGGATGTGGCACTGTTCGCTGCCCGAAGGCGAGGCGCGCATCCCCTGCGGCGGGACGCATGTCTCGCGGACCTCCGAACTGGGTTCCGTACGGGTCTCCCTCTCCCTCCAGGACGCGGAGCTCACGATGCGCAGCGTCGTAAGCCCTCCCGCATAGC
Source organism: Streptosporangium sp. NPDC006013 (assembly GCF_040614275.1). Taxonomy (NCBI): domain Bacteria; kingdom Bacillati; phylum Actinomycetota; class Actinomycetes; order Streptosporangiales; family Streptosporangiaceae; genus Streptosporangium; species Streptosporangium sp. NPDC006013. The sequence continues at coordinate 38,687 of NZ_JBEXUE010000024.1, read as the reverse complement.
GGGAAGGCCGGCGGCAGGGGAAGACCGGCTCAACCCGCTTATCGGTCTTCCCCGCTCATCTACTCACCCGCTCACCTGCTCACCGCGGAAGCCAGGGCGCGCACCCGCTCGGCGTTCCGGTCGTGGCCGATGACGATCGGTGGTTCGTTGTACGGCATGGCGTCGGACGAGCGGCGCAGCTTGACGTACTGGCCGCAGGCGTCGACGGCGTAGGGTTCCATGTCGTCCTGGAGCGCGCCGATCACCGTGATCCCGTACGTCTCGCCGATCCGGCGGAACAGCGCCACGGCCTCCCTGCGATGCTCCTTGCCGAGGTTGCGGCCCAGCTCGTCGAGGACCAGGCACAGGTGCCCGCCACCGGAGGACGCGATCGCCGCCGCGCAGACCAGTTTCACCGCCTTCTCGTCCATCAGCGCGGTGTTGGCCCGCCGGTTGTACGGCACGAACCCCTGCCCCTCGCCCCTGCGCCACTTGGGCGTCACCCGCCACGCCCAGCGCTGCTCGGGGTCGGCGGGCGCGGGCGGCACGGGGAACTCCAGCGTCGCGCCGTAGCCTCCGTAGGAGGTGTCGAGCCTGTCGAACTCCTCGGCCACCCGGGTCAGCCGCGCCTTGATCGCGGCGGTCAGCGCGGCCCGGTGCACGGCGGTGGACTGCGCGGCCTCCTCGGCACCCTTGGCGGCGGCCGTCAGGTCACGCTGCCGGGTGGTGATCTGCGTCTCGATCTGGCGGCGCCGGTGCCGTTCGTACTCCTCCTGGCCGCACAGGTAGGACGCGAGCGCCGAGCACACGCCGGGGAACGTCGCCTGCTCGCGGGCGGTGCGCCCGGCGCCGGGCGAGGTCCGCTCCCTGACCAGGAAGCGCAGTTCCTCGGGCATCTCCTCGTCCTCGCCGGGGAAGGTGTCGCGCAGCGCCTCGTCCAGGCGGCGCTCGGCGGCCCGCCACCACTCCTCGGCCGTCAGCGGGCGCTCCTGCTCGTCCAGGGCCCCCAGCCACTCGCGGGCACCGTCGACGGTGCCGCCCCAGTCGCCGGCCAGCGCGTCAAGCCTGAGCGCCTCGCGGTCGGCGGTGATTCTCGCCGCCTGCCCGGCGGCCTGGTCGCGGTCGGACTCGTGCCTGGCCCTGCGGCCCTCCAGGCGCTCGACCTCCATGCTCCTGGTACGGGCGCGGAAGTCCAGCGTGCTCGCCCGGCGCTCGGCCTCGCCCACCTTCGGCGCGACCTCGGCCAGTGCCTCGGTCAGCTCACCGAGCGTGTTCCGCCGCTCGGCCAGCCGCCGCTCGATGTCGGCCAGTTGCACCGACGCCTTGGCTCCCTCCAGCCGCCTGCCCGCCTCGGCCACGGCGTCCTCGGCGGCCCGTACGGCCGCCGCGGCGCTCTCCTGCGTGTCGCGCGCCCGGTGCAGCCGCTGCTCGGCGGCCTTGATCCGGGCCTCCCTGCCGGTGACGGCCACCTCGAACGACCCCACGACGGTGACTCCCGCCGCGCTGACCAGCACCGAGCCGGGCAGCGCGTCCAGCGCCCGCGACGCGGCCTCCAGATCGGCCGCGTCGACGATCACCGCGTGCTCGTGCGGCCACCCGCGAGATCCCAGCGCGGCTGCTTTCCGCCCGGCCTCGTCCTCGCGGGCCTGCTCGGCGACGTCGATCGCGTCGAGCAGGCCGGTCGCTCCGACGCCCGCCTCGGCGAGCGCGTTGAGCTGGGCCGCGGCCGGTCCGCCCTCGGCGTCGTCCAGCGCCGCCCTCGCCCCCTCGACCTCGCGGTCGGCCACGCCCAGCGCTTTCAGCGCCTCGTTCAACCGCGTCCTGGCCTCGGCCAGTTCCGCGCCCGCCGCCGTCACGTCGCGCCCGTCGGCCAGCCGGCGCTGCTCCTCAAGCCCGGGAATCCAGCCGCGCAGGTCGTCCACCGAGTTCTCCGCCACCGCTCGGTCGGCGTCCAGCTTCGCGGCGCGTGCCTGCAGGGTGGCCAGCTCCCTGCGAGCCTCGGCCAGACCGCGCTCCAGCGTGTCGTCCTTGAGCGTGGCGATCTCCGCCCTGATCTCGCCGATCGCCTCCGTGGCGCGCTCGGCCGCCGCGCCGGCCCGCTCCAGCTCCACCGCCAGCGCCTCGTCCCGCTGTCCCGCGTCGGCGAGCCTGCGCGCCAGCCGTCCCCGCCAGCGGCGCATCGCCTCGGCCAGCCGGACGCGGGCACGGTCGCGCCGGTCGAAGGTCTCCAGGAGCGTACGGGACTCGTCCTCGAACTCCCGCAGCAGCTCCATGGCCCGCGTCGCGCGCACCCGCCTGGCGTGCTCGTCGCGGCGGGCCTCCCGCTCCTGGTCGAGCTCGGCGTCCAGGCCGGTCAGCGCGGCGATCGCCTCGAAGACCCGCTCCGGGGAGATCTCGTTGAGCGGCTGGGAGAGCAGGTTGGTGGCGACCTTGCTCCGTACCGAGGTGGACAGGAACGACACGCACCTGACCCGGTCGCCGTACAGGAACCTGGTCAGGTCGCGCGCCACCACGTCACGTCGTCCCGCCGAGCGGGGCAGTGCCGCCCACAGCGCGTCGGCTCGCGTCACCCGCTCCGCCTCCGAGGCCGCCGACGCCAGGTGCACTCCCGGGGCCCACCTGATCTCCAGGTGCGGGGCCTCCTGGTTGACCCGCAGCCACACGGTAACCGCGTCGCCCAGGGAACCGGTGCGCGCCGGGTCGGTGTCCAGAGAGTCACCGTCCAGAGAGCCACCGTCCGAGGGGGCGGCGTCCGGAAGGCCGGGGTCCATGGAGCCCGTGCCCATGGAGCCCGTGCCCATGGAGCCCGTGTTCGGAGAGCCCGTGTGCACGGAGTCGGCCGGCGCGAAGACACCGACGATGTAGCCGTGGTCGGCGCTGGCCCAGGTCCGGCCGCCGCCGCCCGCGGCGAGTTCGGCGTTGAACAGCAGCTCCGACACCGACTTGGCGCCTGAGGCGAAACGCCACTGCTCGTCTCCGAGCAGCGCTGTGATCATCGCGATGAACGACGACTTGCCCGCGCCGTTGGAGTCCTTCGGACCGGCGCCCGCGACCACGATCAGCGTGCCCGGCACGGTCGGCACCGGGTGGGTCGAGAGCCGGGAGATGTTGACCGGCTGCACGGCGACCAGCACCCGGTCACCCACCACGTTCTCGGTCGGAGCGGTGGCACGGATCTCCACCGGGACCAGGCTCGCCTGCGTCCCGGCAGAGGTCTCGGAGGTCTCGGCTCTCGCGGCCCGGCCGCCCTTGGCCGGCACGTCCCCGGTCCGGGGGTTCGCACCCCGGCCGCCCCTGGCCGGGATGGTCCCGGCTCCGGCCTGGACGGTTTCGCCCGTGCCCGTTCCGGTGTCGGCGGCCTTCGCGCGGCTCCCCCGTGAACTCTTCGCGGCCTGGTTCCGCTGGTCGGTCAACCCCGTCGTTCCTTTCTTCCGTCCCGTTCCCGATACCGGGAGCGCCGGGTCCTCGGTACTCCCCACCGGGGTCGACTCATCGCGTGGTGTGGTCGCTCCACTCCCGATCACCGCCGGTTGGCCCGTACGGCCGCGGCCAGCGGGGTGTGCGGCCCCGCCGCGAGGATCAGTTCCTCCTGCAGGCGCCGCCTGGCCTGCGGGGTCAGCCGGTGGAACTGCGGTCCCGGCACGTACCCCCCGGCCTCCTCGCCCGCCTTCACCTGGGTCACCAGACCCGCGTGACGCAGGGTGCGCAGTGCGGCCTCCAGCTCGCCGATCGGCAGCTTGGTATGCCGCCGCAACTCGTCGATCTGGGCCGGGAACGGCGAGAGCCAGCTGTCGGTGGGCAGCAGGCCGTCGGCCCTGGGAATCGCCACCGAGTGGATCAGCACCAGCACCAGCACCGCCCGCTCGGCCTCGTCCAACGTCGAGCCCGCCTGCGACACCGTGCCCGCTCCCGAAGCCGTGCCCGCTCCCGAAGCCGTGCCCGCTCCTGAGGCCGTGCCCGCGCCGAATGTCCCAGCCGCGTAGCCGGAGATCCACGACTCGCGGTCGTGGATCAGGACCCGGCCGCGGCGCTCCAGCATCTCGGTGAGCGTGCGGCGCAGCACCGGGTCGCGCAGCGCGGAGAAGCGGGCCTCGTGCACCGGCTCGGCCGTGTGCTCCACCGCCATGAACGCCGCCACGATCTCGGCCCTGCGACGCTCGTCGAACGGGCCGAGCAGATCGGTGTCCACCTCGTCGGGAATCGTGACACTCGCCCCCGCCTCCGCGTCCTCAGCGGCGCCGTCAGGGCCGTCATCGATGACCGGGAGCACCTCCGTGCCGCCCGGGGTCTCCTCCGCGGTGGGCAGGCGGCGCATCAGCTCCCGCAGCTGGGCGTGGGACGCGGGGGGCCAGGACGCGCACCGGGGGCCGAGCCGGACGAACCCGTCTGCGACCTCCAGCCAGGCCGAGTCGTGCAGGCGGCGCAGCGCGCCGATCGCCCAGTTGCGCATCAGGTCGTCGCCGCGCCCGATCAGGGCACGGTACGTCGACAGCACGTCGTCCACCGGGGCGGGGGTGCCGGGCCACGGGTCGGCGGTCAGATCGCTCCAGCAGCAGCGCAGCGCCGCGGCCAGCACCCGCCGGGTCTCGCCGGATCGTTCCACCGGGACCGGCGCGACCTGGTACTCCTCCAGGAGCGAAGGGGTCGCACCGTCGGGCCAGACCGGCAGCGCCATGCCCGTCCCGTCACCGCGACCCAGCCGTGCCATCCCCGCCGGAGCCGCCTGCCCGGCATGGAGCGCGAGAGGTCCGCCCGACCTGGCCCGGACATGTGCCGTCGCGGACGGTTCGGCCTCCGAGGTCCGCGCGTACGCCTCGGTGGTACGGACGTGTACCGTCGCGGACGGTTCAAGCCCGGTTTCCGGGGGCCGCGGGTACGTCTCGGCGCCGGCTTCCCCGGTCGTCAGCGGGTGCTCAGGTGTCTCGGGGCCGCTGCTCGCCGGTTCGGTCGCCGGGGCCGGTACGTGCCGCGGATCAGCCGACACCGCCGGTCCTTTCCAGGCGGCCGTGAGAGAGCCAGGCGGGTTCGGCGCCGGGGGTGGCGGTGAGGCCGTCGGACCAGCGCAGGCGATAGGGGGAGTCGGGGCGCAGGTCGGCCGAGACGAGGTCGGCCAGCAGACGGCGGGCGGAGACCCACTCGCCGTCGGCGGTGAGCAACTCCTCCAGCCGGGCGGTGGAGCGCCCGGCGAGGGCGGCCTCGGCCACGGTGGTCAGGTGGTCGAGGCCGTCGGTGGCGGGGTCGTGGGTGTCGGCGGGGCCGGTGTCGGGCAGGGCCGAGCGCGGGGGAGTGGGCTGGGCGGGTGCCGGGCGAGGGCTCTCGTCCACGGCCCTGACGATCGCCGCCGGATCGTGCCAGGGGGCGGGGGCGTCGAAGACGAAGCCGTCGAGCACCGAGGCCAGCCGCTCCTTGCTCGCGGTCTGCGCGAAGGTGCGCCAGAGCTCCGCGGGGAGCAGCGTCAGGTTCCTCGTCGTGCCCGCGGAGTCGGCCAGACGCCCGGCAGCACGGCGCGAGGCGTCGCTGTAGGAGTAGATCGCGGCACGCAGCTCGGTACAGGTGCGGTCGAGGTCGGGCCAGCGGGTGAGGATGGTGCCGTGCAGGTTCTGCGCCCGCCGGGCGATCTCCTCGGTGCCCCATAGCTTGGGGGCCTGCTCGCGCAACTCCTCGATGGTGCCGCCGGTCAGCGTGATCAGCTCCAGGGCCCAGAGCCGGAAGGCGCGCGAGAGGTTCTGCGCGCTGGCGCGGGCCTCCTCCATCGTCGTGCGGGGGTCGGCCACGTTGAGGTCTTCGAGCGCGAGCAGCCGGTGCATCTCCGACTGGCCGCCGTCGTCCATCATCCGGCGGATGAACATCAGCCCCACCACGCTGGTGAACGACGCGCGGTAGCGGAGCTGGTTGGGCTTGGGAAACACCTCGCGGATCGCGCCGAGGCCTCGCAGGACCCGGAGCCGGTTCTCGAACCGGTCGAGCGGATAGGCCCGGCAGACGTTGCGCATCTGCTCGTGGGTCAGCCACTCCTCGCCGGCCTCGGCGAACGCCGCGAACAGGGTCTCGGCGATGTCGACCAGCGCGGGGTCGTCCACCACCGCGCCGCTGTCGCGGGCGAGCGCCGCGAACATGCGGCGGTAGGTCGAGAGCACGGCCTCCTCGGTGAGGGCCGAGTCGAGCGTGAGCTCATGGTTCGTCTCTGGCACGCGCCCTACCGTAAGGCTTGCGCCCGACATCCCCGACCCGCATCAGCGGAAAGCGCAGGTGGGACGGCCAATCGTAGGTCTCTCACCGACCTCGCACGGCCTGTCGCAGGCTTTCCGGACAACGGAGCGGGAGCGCGCCCATCAGCATTCCGCAACTATTCGCAACTTTCAGGACAGATCGCAACATCCGACGTACGGTCGGAGGATCAACCCCCCCGCGGTGACGAGGTGACGGAGATGGCGACCTCCACAGCACGCATCGACGAGGCCAAAGGCATTCTCGCCGCCAGGCTCAGGGCGCTTCGCGCCGACGCCGGGCTGACCGGGCGAGCGCTGGCGGCCAAGACCGGCCTGGACCACACCAAGATCTCAAAGATCGAGAACGCGGTCCAGATGCCCAACCAGGCCGACATCCGGACGTGGTGCGAGGCCTGCGACGCGGACGAGCAGGTGGTCGACCTGATCGCGGCCGCCCAGAACATCGACGCCATGTACACCGACTGGCGCCGCCTTGAGGAGAGCGGCCTCGGCCACGTGCAGCGCTCCTTCCAGCCGCTGTACGACAGGACCCACCAGTTCCGCGTCTGGCAGCACTCGGCCGTCCCCGGCCTGCTCCAGACCGGCGACTACGCCCGCGGCCACCTGCGCGCCATCATCGACTTCCGCGGCATCCCCGACGACATCGACGCCGCGGTCGCGGCGAGGCTGAGACAACAGGAGATCCTGCGCAACGGGAGCAAGCGGTTCGCGTTCGTCGTCGGCGAGCAGGCACTCCGCACCCCGCTGGTCGGCCCGGCGGAGATGGCCGCCCAGCTCGACCGGCTGGCGGAGCTGACCTCGGGCGTCGCGAACGTGTCCTTCGGCATCGTCCCCGCGACGATCAGGCCGCCGCTCATGCCGCCGGAGAACTTCTGGATATACGACGCCAACCGGGTCCGCGTCGACACCGTGCCCGGCCAGATCCAGCACAAGGCCCCGAGCGACGTGGGCGTGTACGAGAAGGCGTTCCGGGCACTGAGCGGTGCCGCGGCCTACGGGCAGGAGGCCCGCGCCCTGTTGCGGGCCGCGGCCGCCGCGTTGGGCGAGAGGTGAACTCGCAACATCGCGCAACACCGTTGAGGTGGGCATCTCATGATCTCTAGTCTCGCGAGCGTGACCGTTGATCACACATCCCCCGAAGACCTCGCGCCGCACCCAGCCGAACTCCGGGCCCGTGAACTGGCGGCCCTGCTGGCGCGAGCCCACAACATCCCGGCGGACGTCCACCGCCTGCCGTCCGGCAAGATAGTCGTCTCCATCTACTACGGGCTGGTCGCCCGCCTCGACGACGCCTGCCGTTTCTGGTGGGTCGTCCCGGCCTCCACCGGCCGGCACAGACCGCTGTGGACGAGCGCCGCCACCCCGGTCGCGGCCGCGTTCCGGATCGCCACCCACTACCGGGAGATACGGGCCCACCCGCTGGCCCACCTGATCTGCGGCGGCTACCTGCTGACCGACGTCCTGCTGGAACACCACACCGTCGCCCCGGTCTGACGCCGCCGGGATCTCCGCTCAGCGGGCCGGGCAGGGCGGCGGGTAGCCGATGCCAGGTATGTACAGCCCCCACTCCTCCCGCGTCATGGCCATGCCCGTGGTGTCGCATACGCGCTTGACCACGGTGGGGATGTCGATCACACGGAGCCGGACGGAGTTGTCCTGCGAACCGGGCCGCGGCCGTGGTCGTCGGCATATCGGCTTGCCGACGAGGATGAAATCCGGATGCTCGCGCATCGCGTCCGTGAACACCCCCAAAGGCGCAAATGGGCGAGGCCGTCATGAGGCGTCAGCGGAGGACGACCCGGCGGGGTGCTAAACAGTCGGCACTTATTCGAGTTATATGTTCGCGCCATTACAGAGTTCGCGGAGCGTGGTCCAGATGGAGCCGGTGACGGCAATCTTCCCTCGTAAGGACGATAACCTCATGTCAGGCTTTTCGGTGTTTAACGCTGGTACACAGTAATCGGCTGAATTCTGTGGGTAGTCTCCTCGCGTGTGGGTAGTGGCCCCGGGCCAGGCACGAGCGCGCCATGAGACGACGGGGAGACGATCGATGATCAGCGTCCTGATCGCCGAGGACATGCACCTGGTCCGGGGGGCCATGGTCGCCCTGCTCTCCATCGAGGACGACATCAAGGTCGTGGGGGAGGTCGGTCACGGCGACGAGGTGGTCCGCTCCTGCCTGCACCACCGGCCGGACGTCGCACTCCTCGACATCGGCCTGCCCGGCACCGACGGCCTCACCGCCGCGGCGGAACTGCACAGAAGGCTCCCCGAGTGCGCCACGGTGATCCTGACCGGGCTCGCGACCCCGGCCGCGCTGCACCGCGCGCTGGACGCGGGGGCACGCGGCTTCGTCGTCAAGGACACCCCGGCGAGCCAGCTCGCCGACTGCGTACGCCGGGTGGCCGCCGGCCAGCAGGTCGTCGACCCCGAGCTGGCCGTCGCCACCCTCAACGCGAAGCCGAACCCGCTCACCCCGCGCGAGCTGGAGGTCCTGCAGGCCGCGGCCGAGGGCGCACCGGTCGGCGAGATCGCCGACCGGCTCTGCCTGTCCGGCGGCACGGTACGCAACTACCTGGCGCGGATCCTCACCAAGGTCGACGCCCGCACGCGCGTGGAGGCGGTCAGGATCGCCAAGGAGGCGGGCTGGCTCTGGTCCGACGACCTGACCGAACTCGGCCTGATCCGCCGCCGGGACACGGGTGGTCCGCCCGGCCGGGCGAATTCGGCTCGATGAGTCTCCGCCGGCCGAGCGCCGCCGACCTACCGGGTCATCGAACCCCGACCCGGTAGGTCTGGCGCCTTGTCGTAGGTGCGAGACCTACCGTGGTCCGATTCGACCCGACCACCTCGTGCGGATCCGCCCGGCTGTCTAAGCCGGTCGCCTGGAAGCTGCGCGCGTCGAATCCCAGGAAACTGCTGACACGGGCTGCTCAATCGGGATGGCCAAGACCCGGGGCATGTCACGCCTACCCCGCGAGCTGATCATCAGCGTTTCTCCTGGGGTTCGCCGGTGATCCACTCCCAGCTGGTGATCGTGGTGCGCATCAGCCGGGCGGCGGCTGACAGGTGGCTGTCGGCGCCCCAATGCAGGGTGACCGTGCGACGGCAGTCGGGGCTGTCGACGGCGACCCAGGCGCCGGGGGGGCGCGTGGCACTGCGGCGGGCGAAGGCGGGGACGAGGCCGACGCCGAGTCCCGCGCTGATCAGGCCCGCGATGGCGCTGGGCTCGTCGACTTCGCAGACGATCTTCGGTGTGAGGCCTCTCGCGGCGAACAGCCGATCGAGCAGCCGGCGTATCCAGTGTCCCTTGCGGGCGGTGACGAAGGGCTGGCCGACAAGTTCGTCGATGCTCACCGAAGCGCGGCCCGCCAGCGGATGACCGAGTGGCGTGCCCACCCCCACCGCCTCATCGAACAACTGCACAGACTCCAGGCCCTCGGCGTGGATCGGCTGCGAGGCGACACACAGATCGACGTCCTGGGCCCGTAGGCGACGGGCCATGTCCTCGGCCGGCGACCAGTGGAGCTCGATCTCGACGGAGGGATGGGCCCGCTTGTAGGCCGCCAACGGCCCGGTGAGGGTGAGGAAGGTTTCCGAGGCCAGTCTCACCGTGCCCAAGCCCTCGCTGGTGGCCTCGGCGACAGCGCGTCGTCCCGCCTCGAGTTCGCCGAGGGAACGTTCGACGTAATCGCGGAAGAGCCTGCCCGTGTCGTTCAGCCGGAGCCGGCCGCTCCGATCGAACAGCGGCGTGCCCAGCTCGCTCTCCAACCGGGCGATGGTACGGCTCAGCGACGGCTGAGCAACGCGAAGCTCCTCGGCCGCGCGGCTCAGGTGCTCCAACCGTGCCACCACCACGAACTGCCTGAGCGCGTGCAGCTCCATCATGCCTCCCAACACATAACACCATTGCAATATTGATCTTAGACAAGATAATTCACAAGCCATAGCGTCGAAGGCGTACGCGACTTGAGGACAGAGTGAGGAGATCTCTTATGGCCACCGCGGCCAACAGCCTGGGATCCCACGCTGCGCACCGGACGACACCCACAGCCTGGACACTGCGGGCCGTCGTCAGCGCGCACGTGGCGGTGATCGTCGGCCAGCCGGTGTTCGCCGGGGTGTATCTGACCGGCGACTACGACAGCCTGCACTGGCACGCGGTCGGCGCGGACGTGGTCACCTCCATCGGCTACCTGCAGGTCATCGTGGCGATCATCGTCTGGGTCCGGCTGCGCCACCTCTGGCCGTTCCTCGCCACGATGGCGGTGGTGGCGGCCGAGACGGTGCAGTACTTCGCCGGGTTGGACGGCGCGCTGTGGCTGCACCTCCCGCTGGGCGTGATGACCATCGCCGCGCTCGTCGTGCTGTTCATCGCCGTCTGGCGCCGGCCCTTCCCGAGGCGGGAGGCTCACGATGCGTGAGCACACTGCCGGCGGCATGACGAGGCGAGGGGTGCTGGGCATCGGCGGCGCGCTCGGGCTGATGGCGGCCACCGGGCTGTCGGCCTCGGCCGTGCTGGCCCGTCGGCCGTCGATCACCGGCGCCGAGTTGCGCAGCGCCGTACCACTACCACCGCCGTTCCAGGTGCCGCTGCCGATTCCGTCCCTGCTGAAGCCCGTCAGTGCCGACCGTTACGAGATCACCCAGCGCGAAGCGAGTGCGGAGATCCTGCCCGGTCTCAAGACGCCGCTGTGGACGTACGAGGGCACCTTCCCCGGCCCGACGATCGAGTCGCGCCGCGGCCGACCTATCACCGTGACGCACCGCAACGAGCTGCCCGTGCCGACCGTCGTGCATCTGCACGGCGGACGCACCCCGGCAGCCTCCGACGGATACCCCACCGACCTCGTCCTACCCGAGGGCTGGCCGCAGGCCATCGCGCGTCACGGACACGGCATGCACGATCCGCGGGCGGTGGTGACCCAGCAGACCCGGGACTACACCTTCCCGCTGGACCAGCGGCCGACACTGCTGTGGTACCACGACCACCGGATGGACTTCACCGCCCCCGCGATCTGGCGCGGCCTGGCCGGGCTGCACATCGTCCGCGACGGTGCCGAGGACTCGCTCGGCCTACCTGCCGGGCGGCGCGAACTCCCCCTCATGATCGCCGACCGGGCGTTCGCCGCCGACGGCAGTCTCGACTATCCCGCCCTCGATCCCACGCTGCGGGAGCGGCCGGGCGTGCGCGAGCCGTACCTCGCCGGAGTCCTCGGCGACGTGATCCTGGTCAACGGTGCCCCGTGGCCCGTGCACGAGGCTGACGCGGCCCGCTACCGGCTGCGCATCCTGAACGCCTCCAATGCCCGTCACTACGAACTCGAAGCGGTCACCGACGACGGGCGCCGGCTCGACCTCGTGCAGATCGGGGCTGACCAGGGACTACTCGCGACGCCGGTCACCCACCGGCTCCTGCCGATCGCGCCGGCCGAACGCTACGACGTGGTCGTCGACTTCTCCGGCGTCCCGGTCGGCGGCCGCGTCAGACTCCTCAACCGGCTCGGCTCCGGTCGTACCCGCGACGTGATGGCCTTCGTGGTCGCGCGCAAGGCCGCCGACGACAGCCGCATCCCACCCATCCTGTCCACCGATCTGCCGACCTGGCGCAGGACGGACGCCGTCGGGGTGCGCGAGTTCGCCTTCCGCACCGGTCGGATGCACGGCGGGCGCGGCTGGCTGATCGGCGGGCAACCGTTCGACCCCGCCCGCTCCGACGTCACCACCCGCCTCGGCGATGTCGAGGTGTGGCGGCTGATCGCCGACGTCCACCACCCCGTCCACCTGCACCTGGTCGGCTTCCGGGTGCTCTCGCGCCGCGGCCGGCCGCCGCTGCCCCACGACGCGGGCCTGAAAGACACCGTCTCCCTGCGGCCGGGCGAAGCGGTGGAGATCATCACCCGCTTCGACGGCTACCGCGGCCGCTACCTGTTCCACTGCCACAACGCCGAACACGAGGACATGGCCATGATGGCCAACCTCGAGATCATCTAGGAGCATTGCCCTGCCGCCAAGCCCGGCATGGTCATCGTCGGAGCGAGCCTTGCCGGCACGAAAGCCGCCCGAGCCTTGCGTCTCGACCACGGCTACGACGGGCCGATCACCCTCATCGGTGGCGAACTCCACCTGACTTACCAGAGGCCCGCGCCGCCCAAGGGCTACCCGGTGGGCACGTTCGTCATTCCGGTGGCACCCCTCTCGAATCCTCACTCAGGCTGGGCGGCCGATGCGGTCGCCCGTGCTCCGTCACGAGCCCGACCGATCGCGGCGACGGCGGCGGCCGGGTCGTCGGCGTAGCAGCGGAGGCGCCGGGCCGTGACGACGGCTCCCAGCGGGCGCACCGCGGTCACCGGCTCCGCCAGGTCGACGACCAGGTTCGTCTGGGACGACACCGCCAGGGAGAGTTCGTCACCGGTCACCCGCAGGAGACCTTCGTGGTCGTAGCGCCGGTCCACCCGTACGGACTCGACCAGTGCCATCGGCACGCGGAGGTCGAACAGGGTACCCCAGCGGAGCCTGAGCTCGCCCGGGGCGGCGACATGGGGCCGGACGATGCCGGCGGCCGTCATCGCCAGCATCGTGACCACGGTGTACACGTCCAGGACCAGCACGACCGCGTGGACGACGGGCCAGGGCAGCAGGATGGCCAGCACCACCGTCTCGATCACGCACACCACGAGCAGGATGACCATCATGGGGGTCTGCTCGCGGGCGTAGCCGATCGCGACGGCGTCGCCGCGAACCCCCTGCCGCCGCCCGGCGACCAGATATCCGATGCTCGCCACGGCTCTCGCCTCATGCGCCGTCAACCGCAGGACCGGCTCGGGAACCAGCTCCCGCAGCGCCGCCCCGGCCGCCTCGGCGGCCGTCAGGCCCGCCGACCGGTGCCTTCTGAACGCCCCGGTCAGCAGGAATGCCTCCACCCCGACGAGAGTGGCGACGGCCACCTCGGCCACCACGATCACTGGCATCGGAATGGGGACGCCCGCGACCAGGCACACCACCAGGGCCATCTCCGCGGGGAGCACCGCGTAGGCGATCGCGCGGACCAGCCGCTTCATCTGAATACCTCCAGCGTGGAGACCCCGGGCTTCAGCCGCGGGGAGGAAGTCAGCACAGCCGCCCGCCGAGAAGCCGCAGCGTCGTGCGTACGACCTCGGCCTGGGCCGGGGGAAGATCCGCCAGGAAGGCCGCACCGAGTGGATCGGTGGAGGCCCCCGGGAGATCGGAGCCGAGGAGGGCCAGCAGGTCGGCCGGGACGTGGTCGGCGAACTCGGCGGCCAGCGAGGGGATCCGCGGATCGTCGGCGGTCGCCTCGGTCAGCTCGCCGAGCCTGCGGTAGAGCTCGTAGGAGCGGGCCACGGCGCCGGGGTCGGCGGCCATCGGCCGCATGGCGGCGAACAGCCGCTCCCGATCCTCGGGAGTGGCTGCCGTGTCCATCAGCGCGAGCAGTTCGCGGTCCCAGGCCGCCAGCGCGGGTTCCGGCAGCTCGGCTGCCGAGGTCGACATCGCGCCGAACAACCCGGCCAGCCCGGGGGAGACCACGTCGTCGGGGTCGAGATCGGCGCCGGAGGCCTTTTCCAGCAGCACCGCCAGCCGGGACCGGCGCTCCTGGATCGCCCGCTCCTGGCGGGCGAGATCGGCGTCCAGTTCGACGAGCACCTCGTGCAGGTCACGGCCCCGGTCGTCGGCCAGGACGTCGCGTACCTCCTCAAGGGCCAGGCCGAGCTCGGTGAGCCGCCGTATCCGTGCCAGCTCGACCGCGTCCCGCAGGCCGTACACGCGGTAGCCGTTGGGCCGCCGCGGTGGTTCTGGCAGCAGTCCCTGGTGGTGGTAATGGCGTACGGCGCGGGTGGTGATGCCGACCAGCGCCGCGACCTCTCCGATTCGCATGTCTGTATTACAGACGTTGACGTCGCGTCAAGGTCAAGCTCCTCCCTGACCGCGACCTATGATCACAGCAGCTGAGTTCCGCGGCGGTCGCCCGCTGTCCGAAGGTCACCGCCGGGCTGTGGCGTCGTAGCGGTGGCGGGCCTGCTCGATGTGGTCCAGATACCGGCGGGTCCAGCCGCAGATGCCGTTGACGGTGTCCCGCAGTTCCCGGCCCGCGGCGGTCAGGGTGTACTCCACGCGCGGGGGAACCGTCGGGTGGACCACCCGGTCCACGAGCCCGTCGCGTTCCAGTCCGCGCAACGTCTGGGTCAGCATCTTGTGGCTGATGCCCTCGATCTCGGCGCGCAGCTCGGTGAAGCGCAACGTGCGCTCGCCCATCACGTTGACGATCAGCAGGGCCCACTTGTTGGCGATCCCGATGAAGATCTCGCGTGCCAGCGAGTCGGCACGGGTCAGGTCCGCCCGGTGCGGCACGGGGCTGAGCTGCTCGGTCACCGCGAGGTGCCTCCCTTTCCAAAAAGTGCGTTCTTCCACGTCAACGCACACTCTTCTACGGTTACCGGGTAACTACAAGAGAGTGTGGCCGGAAGGCCCGCCGACCGGGAGAGGTCCCATGACGATCCTGAAGACCTATGGCCGCCTGTGGGCCGACGACCTCGACCGCGCTCTGCCCCTGCTGCGGGAGATGGTCGGGGCCGAACCCGACCTGCGGTTCGCCTTCGACGGCGTCGAGCTGGCCGCCATCGGCGACCTCCTCATCGTGGCCGGACCGCAGCAGGAGCGAGCGAGGTACGCCCATGCCTCGGCGACCGTCATCGTCTCCGACCTCGATGAGCAGGTCCGCGCCCTGGAGGCGCACGGCGCCGAGATCACCACCGCGATGAGCACGAGCCCCACCGGGCGGTTCCTCTACGCCCGCCACGCCGGCGGGCCGGAAGTGGAGTACGTCGAGTGGGTACCCGAGCTGGTCGAGCGGATCATCGGGAGCTGAGCCCGGACGTGCCGCGTACGACGCGCTGAGCGGTCCGAGCGGTGAGCGCCTACTGGCGCCGGGGCAGGTCCGGCTGACCGGGAAGGACGAGGCGGGCGCCACGTGGTCACGGAAGCGGAGTCGAGCTGTCGCACCTTGAGGAGGTGTTCGGCTGCTTACATGTTCCGGGTCACCGCACTGTCGTGATACCCGCCTCGCGGGGCAGGGGGCCTGCCCCGCGAGGACGAGGGCTCAGCTCAGGAACGACTCCACCGCTTGCGCGGCGCGGTCGACGCCGCCGTCAGCCCGTACGGTCGCACGGATCTCCGCCAGGCGGGCGGCCACCTCCGCTGATCCCGCGACCTCCTCGACCGTGGAGCGCAAGGTCGCCGATGTGACCTCCTCGGTGGGCAGATGCCTTCCGACACCGAGTTGTTCGAGCATGGCCGCGTTGCCGAACTGGTCCACGGCCTGGGGGATCGCCACGGTCGGCACGCCGAACCACAGCGACTCGACGCATCCGCCCATTCCCGCGTGGGTGATGAACGCCGAGGCCTCGGCCAGTACGGCCAGCTGCGGCACGGTGCGATGCACCTCGAAGCCGTCCGGGAGCGGGCCGAGATCCGCGGGATCGACGTTCGCGCCCACCGCGAGTACCACGTGCCAGTCCGAACCGGCGAAACCTTCGAGACACGCCCGGTAGATGTCGAGCTTGTCGTTGAAGGTGGTGCCGAACGAGACGAGCAGCACCCGCCTGTCATCGCCGGGCGGCGTCCAACCGGTGTCCGCCAGCCGCTGGGGAGAAAGGCACGGCCCCACGAACCGGACGTTCGACGGCACCCGGTCGGCGTTGGGTTGCATCGCGCGAGGGATCAGGGAGAGGGCGTGGTCAGGGTGTGACTGCCAGTCCCAGGCGTCCCGCTCGATGCCGTTGTCGCGGAGCCAGGCGGTGAGCGCCGTGTAGTAGCGCTCGCCCGACTCCGACGTCCGCATCGCGTCGAGGTGTTCGGCCAGATCCTGCTCGTAGCCGTCCCACGCGACGAGCGTGGGGGAAAGCTGCACGGCGGGGATGCCGTACCGTGCGGCCAGCACGGGTGCGGGCAGCCCGCCGATGTCATAGAGCAGGAGGTCGGGTCGGTCGTCGTCGTAGCGGTCGATGAGGTGCGGCAGCACCGCGATCGCCTCGTCGAGGAAGACGTGCATGGCCGAAGCCGGATCGTCCGGCCAGTCGGCCTCGCTGGTCGGGAGCAGCGAGGGGTGGGCGACGATTTCGGCGCCGGTGGGCTCCACCAGCCCGGTCAGGGCCTCACCGACCGCGTAGCTCACCCGGTATCCACGGGATACGAGTTCGGTGATGACGGCCAGCGAGGGATAGATGTGACTCGGCGCAGTGCAGCCGATCATGGCGATGTGTTCGCGCGTACGCATGATGTCCTGTCGGTTCTCGAACGAGGTGTTCCGACGGCGCGCAGGAGAAGACCCGAAGGACAGGGTCGCTCAAAAGGGGCCGCCCGATGGCGGGCAGGCCCGGCGGTCGCGCCGTGTCAGGCTGAACGCAGGCGAATGAAATAGATCACGCGCGAGAGCCTAACCTACCCGCCCACCTCGCCCAACCGAATTATTGCCGCGGCTTGTGCCTACGACGACTTCTTCCGGCAGTGACAAGGGGTCATCACACCTGTCGCGTAGATGGCCCCCCTGGCGAAGTGGGCTTGATCCGGTTTGGCGGACATCCGAGATCAGGGGTCCGTCCCCGGAAGGATGTCCATCATGGAGAGCATGGGGAAGAAGAAGCCTCGGCCTCGCCGTTCGTTCACGCCGGAGTTCAAGGCCGAGATCGTCGAGTTGTGCCGGCGGGGTGACCGGTCGGTCAGGCAGGTGGCCGCGGACTTCGATCTGACCGAGACCGCGGTGCGCGACTGGGTGCGCCAGGCCGACTTCGAAGCCGCAGCAGCCTGAACACCACACCATCGGTGTCCGTCAAAGCGGAGCAAGCTCAAGCCTGTCTCGTCCACGATCAGCACACCGGTATCGCGGACGGCCTCGGCATCCCATCGTGCGCTGCGCAGCAGGCGCTGCATGGTCTGCGGGCCGGCGAGCCTGGCCTGTTCGGCCAGGCTCCAGCAGTTCTTCCGGTCTATGTCGGACAGCAGGCCACGAACGTAGGCGGTGGCCGTACGACGAGGTTCGACCCGTCCGAAGTGGCCGGCGATCCGGCTCATCAGGTCGTTGAAGGTGGCCAGCCAGTCGTCAGGGTCTACGTTGTCGGCCACGGCCATCAGGTGATCTTCAGATATCTTCACAAGCTCCGAATGATCAAGTGGTGGCCTTCATCATGCGACCACCGGGCCAAGATCGCGAAGTGTCGGCATGGGTGTCACGCAGCCGCTGACGGGACGCGTGGGATGGCGGAGTTGGGGTCGGTGCCGACGAAGGTCAGCCTGATGACGAACCCCGCGACCTCCTCAAGCTGGCGAACGCGATCCAGCGACCCCAGCACGGCCGGGACTCCGCCGACATCACGGACCAGTTCGCCGACGACGCGCAACGCTTCCGGATCGTCACCGCACATCGCCACCGTGACAGGGGGTTCGCCAGTGGCGCGAGACCTAGTCCACTGATCGGAGGGAAACATGTGGAACGCTTTCACGACGTGCGCGCCTGGAGACAGCCTGGCGATCCGCTGAGCCATCGCCTCGCCGGGTCCGGTCAGCACCACACCTACGCCGTGCTCGACGGCGTTCGTCGGATCGATCAGCGCAATTCCCTCCAGCGAGCCGTCAGCCGCGCCCGCGCTGCACAGCATGTCCTCGGCGCCCTGCCATGACACGGCGAGCAGCACGGCATCTCGATTTACGATGGCCTGGCGCGGCGTGACGGCGCGAGCCCTCCGCCCCAGCCGGTCAGCGAGCTCCTGCGCCTTGGCCGGAGATCGCCCGGCGACGGTCAGCTCATGTCCGGCGCGGGCCCAGCCCTCGCCGAGTGCTGCCGCGAGCATTCCCGTGCCCAAAATTCCGATGCGCATCCGCGTACCCCTCTCATGCACTCGCGTCAAGCGACGATTGTCTGGTGGTCACGGTAGAGAAGTCGTTATGCACCGATCGGTGTGTGACAAACAGGCGATCATGCTTCGTCGAGAGGAGCGATCAGGACATGGGTCGAGACGAGTTCGTGGCGGATTGCCGTGTGCGTGCGGCCACCGATCTGTTCGCCCACACCTGGGATCCTGTGGTCCTGGCGGCTCTTGCCTCTGGGGCGCGCAGGCGGCGCGAACTGCGCGATGCCATCGGCGGCATCAGTGACAAGGTGTTGACAGATACGTTGCGTCGCCTGCTCGCAAACGGGCTGATCGACCGCCGCGCACATGCCGAAGCCCCGCCGCGTGTCGAGTACGCCCTGACAGGCTTGGGACAGAGCCTGGTCGACGGCCCGATGAAGGCCCTCGGACGTTGGGCGACTCAGCACGGTGACAAGCTTCTCGACGCTCAGGAGAAGTCCGCGCGGAACGTCATCGAAACGCGTACCAGCCATGATCCCAAAGTGTCACTGTAAGTACTAGGCCGCGGAACGGTTCGTGAGCGGGCGACGGCGTCGGGCGGTGTCGGCCAGCACCGGCGGGCGCCAGGCACCGTCCGGCTGGTAGGCGTTGGTCCCGGGCGGCACGATTTCGTCGATCCGGTCAAGGGTCGCGTCGTCGAGGGTGAGTGAGGCGCCCTTCAGCAGCGTCTCCAGCTGGTTCATCGTTCGCGGCCCTACGATCACCGAGGTGACGCCGGGATGTGCCACGGTGAAGGCCACAGCCAGTTCGGGCAGCGAGCAGCCGATGCCGTCCGCGACCTCCACGAGCTGTTCGACGATGTCCAGCTTGGTGGCGTTCACCGGAAGCGAGGGATCGAAGCGTGCCGGTGTCAGTGCCGCACGACCGGTGGTGAGATCGATGGGCCGGCCTTTGCGGTACTTGCCGGTCAGAAAGCCCGAGGCCAGCGGGCTCCAGGTCAGCACCCCCATTCCCAGCCGCTGGCAGACCGGCAGCACGGAGGTCTCGATGCCCCTGGCCAGCAGCGAGTACGGCGGCTGTTCGGTCCTGAAGCGCAGCAGACCGCGGCGCTCGGCGACGTGATGCGCCTCGACGATCTCCTCGGCCGGGAATGTGGAGCAGCCGAAGGCGCGGATCTTGCCCTGGCGTACGAGGTCGCTCAGCGTGCTGAGCGTCTCCTCGATGTCGGTCGTGTGGTCAGGGCGATGAATCTGGTAGAGGTCGATCCAGTCGGTGCGCAGGCGCCGGAGGCTCTCCTCGACCTCCTTGATGATCCAGCGCCGGGAGTTACCGCTGCGATTCGGGCCCTCGCCCATCTGGAAGTGCACCTTTGTGGCGAGCACGACGTCGTCACGACGGCCGCGCAACGCCTTTCCCACGATCTCCTCCGACTCGCCCGCCGAGTACATGTCCGCGGTGTCGACGAAGTTGATCCCCTGATCGAGGGCTGTGTGGATGATGCGGGCGCACTCGTCGTGGTCGGGGTTGCCGACAGCGCCGAACATCATGGTTCCGAGGCAGTGGGCACTCACTTCGATGCCGGTACCACCGAGAACGCGGTAGTGCATGGTCAAACTCCCTTAGTGGTCGCGGGCCGGGGTGATCATGCGGCGTACTCTAGGTTCTAGAGTCGGCTCTAGGGCAAGCCCCTACTGTGAAGGGCATGCCGAAAGTCGAACAGGATCTGAGCATCGGACAGGTCGCCGAACGCACCGGTTTGAGCGTGCATACGCTGCGCTTCTACGAGCGTGAAGGCGTCCTGGCCAATCCCGTAGGCCGTGGACCCGGCAGACGTCGTCTCTACAGCGAGGACGACGTGGAGTGGCTGCGGCTCTGCGTCATTCTCCGTGCCTCCGGCATGCCCCTCCCCGAGATCCGCCAGTACACCGACCTGGTCAGGCAGGGTTCCGGCACGGAGGAAGAACGGCTCGCGCTGCTGCGACGGCACCGGGAGCACGTGCTCGCCCAGATGGACAAGCTGACCCGGTGCCTGGACCTGATCACGTTCAAGGTCGGGGTGTACGAAGACCACCTCGAACAGGGCCCCGCCAAGCAGGGATGCGACGCGTCGTCACTGTCCGAGCAGCAAGAGCAGGATTAGCGCGGTGTGTCACCTCCGCGAGTTGAGGGTGGGAGTACGGACCAGGAGCACACCTCCGCTAAAGAAACGGGTCGCTTCCGTTGGGTTCGTCTGACGAGAATGGCCGCCAGAGGGAGGGGATCATGTCGATGCGGCCGGTGGGGTTCACCACGCTCTGGAGGCCGACCGGGCCGGAGGAGTTGGAGTTGGTGCGCCGGTCGGGGTGGCGCAGGTGGCCACCGCGTCTGCCGGAGCAGCCGATCTTCTATCCGGTGCTCAACGAGGCGTACGCGGTGAAGATCGCCCGAGACTGGAACGTCCCGCACTCCGGGGTCGGTTACGTCACCCGGTTCCAGGTCGACAGTGACTTCGTCGCTCGCTATCCGGTCCGGCAGGCGGGTGGCAGGGACATCCTGGAGTTGTGGGTGCCCGCCGAGGAGTTGGCGGAGTTCAACGACCACATCGTGGGTGTGATCGAGGTCGTCCACGAGTTCGGGCGGGCTGCGGCAGGATCGTGACACTCCTTCCGCTTCTCGCACCTGCTCGGTGTGGGAGTGAGAACGGCGTGCCGGTGTCGTTTCTGGACGATTCGGTTGGCGAGCGGGATTCGGTGAGTGTGGGCCGTACCGGCTGTTGAGCGAGGCGGAGCTGGTTCTGCCGATGGCTCGCGCTGACCTTTCCGAGCTCATGGCGAATGAGCTGGAACCCGCAACGGTTGGCGAGGCGATGTTCAACTTCTGGGACTGATCACGGACTCCCGAGATGGCGGAGGCATTGACGTGAGGAGCCGAGAGCATCCCGGATGTCATCTTTCACGAGGACATCGGTCAGGTTCGCGCCAGGCAACCCCTTTATGTCAGCTCTTCGACCTTGAGAGAGGAGCCGGTTCTGCTGACGGCCGGTGCGGGATCTTCTTCAGACGCCAACCTGGCATCCACTCGCTGGTTCTCTGGTGATTGTTCACCTTGAGGTACCTGGGTACCATGGAAGCGAAAGGGGGAAGCCATGACGATGCCTCACCCGACCAAGCGGCAATCACCGCTGAAAGTCGACCTGGCAACCGACGAGCTGATCTCCCAGGGAGCCCACTTCCTCGGGATGACCAAGAAAGACCTGGTCGCCGCCGCCGTCCGCGTCTACCTGGACCAGCAGCGCGAACAGATCCGCCGCGGGATGATCGAGTCGATGAAGGTCCTGGACGGCTCCCTGTCCTCCAATGTGTCCCTGCTCACCGGCCTGTCGCCCGAACGCATCAACGAACTCGGTGGCACCGGCGACTGGGAGGACTGACATCTCCATGCACCGTGTCCGCCCCACACTGCGTGTCCTCCGCAACGACCTGAAGCTGCCCGTACCATCTGGGCAGACTCCCTTGGACACGATCAGCCATCCACTGCTGGACAAGGCTTCCGAGCAGTTCGCCGATCCCGGCAGCGTGCACGAGCGCATCCGTGCTATCGATGACGTGGTGCTGTTCAAGGTGAAGGTGCAACGCTGGCGTGGAGCCGTATGGACCGATGATCCCGACGCTGAGGTCCCAACATGGATGGTCGCTGCGGGGACTCGCGAAGACGGTTCCAACGATGACTTCTATACCGCTCTGGAAAGCAGCGGAAAAGCGGCCCGTGCCCGTTACAACGCTGAGCATGACAATGCCTTGGCTACCGGCACCTACAGCGGGCATCTCCTGCCCACCCGTGACGACCATGACCGCTACCGGCTCGAAGCGGCTACCAGATTCGCCCTGCGGCTCAACTCCACCATCCGTGATCTCGCACGTGGATCCCTGCATGACGGCCACGAACATGCCGCTGACTTCTCCGGCTTCCGCCTCGGTGTCCAGGTCCGCGCCGATCACGGTAACGAAACCTATGCGGCGATCCGCATCACCGGTTCCGTCCCGGCCAACCTGGTTGCGATGATCCTGGGTAGGG
This sequence comes from Streptosporangium sp. NPDC006013, assembly GCF_040614275.1. Classification (NCBI taxonomy): domain Bacteria; kingdom Bacillati; phylum Actinomycetota; class Actinomycetes; order Streptosporangiales; family Streptosporangiaceae; genus Streptosporangium; species Streptosporangium sp. NPDC006013. The sequence goes on along the minus strand of NZ_JBEXUE010000024.1, from coordinate 16,564 downwards.
TTCCCGGCTGCGAGGCAGACGGTTGGTTCCCCGAATACGCGCTGCCCGAACGCGATCTCCTGCCCGCGGAACAGGTCTGGTCCAACATCATGGATCCCAAGGCTGCCGCCGAACTCCTTGAGGAATTCTGACAGTCCCGGGTACGGCGATCCCTTGGGAAGCACGTCAGCGCCATACTCCGTCACTTTCGACGTGCGGACTTCCCGCGTGACCTGGGGCACCGGCCTTCCCTGATCGCCGCCTGCCTTCCTGACCTCGGGATCGGTGGTGATGACCGGGACTCACGCCGTCGGTCCCGGTTCCACAGCCGTTCCCAAGCTCGGTACGGAGGCGTTCCTCACCCCGAATCAAAAGAGGGTTTCCCCTCCGTGGCCCGGACACCGGTGGTGTGACATCAGGCGGTTACCGCCGAGAAGCCGATCAGCGGTACATGCCGGGTTTGTTGGCGAACACCCAGCGGTTGCTTGCCAGGGCGTCGTTCGGCTCAGGGCGTGGGCCGCGGCCGTGGTGGCGGGTGAAGTCGAAGGGGGTGTGGGTCGCGGTGGACCAGCCCAACTCCCGCAGGTGGCCGGCGGAGTCTGGACGTGGCTCCCCGTCGAACAGGGCGAGCAGGTCGACGCCGATCTGCTGCCTGGCCGCGACGTAGACGGGGCCGGCGCGGACCTCCGGAGACTCCACCCCCAGCTTGACCTCGAAGGCCAGGGTGCTTCCGTCGGCGCTCAGGCGGTCCACAGTGTCGATGAGATGCCGCTCGGCGGCCGACGGGAGATAGAGCAGCAGGCCCTCGGCCAGCCACGCGGTCGGCACGGCCGGGTCGAAGCCCGTGCTCAGCAGCGACTGGGTCCAGTCGTCGCGCAGATCGGCCGCGATCGGGTGGCGGGTGGCCGTCGGGATGGCGGCGATGCCGTCGAGCACGTGGTGTTTGAACGCAAGGACGCCGTCGCGGTCGATCTCGTAGATGACCCGCTCCGGCGGCCAGCCGAGCCGGAAGGCCCGCGTGTCGAGGCCCGCGCCGAGCAGAACGACCTGCCGGGCGCCCGCGTGGACCGAGCGGATGAGGAAGTCGTCGAGGACTCGGGTGCGCAGGCCGAAATAGCGCCCCAGCCTGCCCCACAGGGGGTTGGCGTCCCCGTCCGGCACCTCCGCCGGGCGGACCGGCCAGGCCGCGGACACCTTGGCGGCGCGTACGAAGTGCTCGGCGTAGGCGTCGCCGGCCAGGGCATCGGGCCGGTGGGTCTCGATCGCCCGCGCGGCGGCGACCATGAGGGCGGTCAGGCCGACGCCGCCTTCGACACCTGGCACGGGTTCTCCTCTCCGGCTGAGGGCGTCCACGGGTGGTTATAGCTGGTGAGGTGGGCGCCGTAGAGAACGGCCATGAAGCGCAGGATGTCCGCGTCCGGCAGGTGTCGGCTGGTGGTGCAGTCGGTCAGCACCGTGATGTGGAAGCCCTTCTGGAACGCGGTCCGGGCGGTGGAGTCCACGCAGACGTCGGTGTACAGGCCCGCGAACACGAGCCGCCCGATGCCGCGACGGACGAGATGCTGCTCGAACCCGGCGCTGAGGAAGGCGTCGAAGCACGCTTGCTTGGTGAAGACGCGCTCCTCCGGCAGGGGTGACACCCGATGGAACTCCGCACCCCACGAGCCTTCCAGGCACTTGAGCGGCTTGTTCTGTACGCGGTCCCGGCGCCGCCAGCTCGGACCCTGGTGTTCGGCGTCGCCGACGAACCGGACGAAGACCACCTCCATGCCGCGGGCCCGCGCCCGGTCGACGGCCAGCGCGGTGTTCGTCGCGACGGCCTCCAGGGTCGCAGGGGCGCCGGAGTACCGGGCGCGGGCGGTCGGCCCGACACAGAAGTCGTTCTGCAGGTCCACGACGACCAGTGCGGTGGTCATGTGAATCCAGGAAGCCCCCCGGAGCCGGTCTGCCGACGTGTGTTCAACATGGCCATCTGGTTGCACCTCCAAATCGTGATGGCTGGGGCTGGTCAATGTGGAGCCGGCGGTGCGCGATGCGGCACTTCAAGCTCCAGCCTTCAGGCCGGGGTCGTTGACGGCCGGCTGTCCGGCGGGCTCCAGCACGTCGAGCAGCGCATCCACCATGGCGGTGGTCGAGTGCCGTCCGCCCAGATCCGGGGTGCCGATGCCCTGGTGGCCGAGTGATTCGAGGCCGCGCTCCACCATCCGCACCGCCCCGGCGCAGCCCGCGTGCCGCTCGGCGATCATCGCCGCGGCGCGTACGGTCGCCACCGGGTTGACCGTGTCCGTTCCCGTCAGGTCGTCGGCGGAGCCGTGCACGGTCTGGTACTCGACCAGCCCGGCCACGTCGGGGTGCAGGTAGACGTTCTCGGTGCAGCGGTTCTCCTGGCGTTCGGCGCCGAAACGGTCCAGCAGGACCACATGCATGATGTCGGCCCACTCGTTGCCCGCGATGATCACCGTGCGGGGGCGCGGGCCGTGCTCGATCAGGTTGCGGTTCACCGTGTCCGGCTGGAACAGGCGGATCTCGACGCCGTGCCGCGCGGCGCTCTCGGCCACCCACTCGTCGAGGGCTCCGTCGAGCAGGTGGAACTTGTACGCCATGACGATCTGGTCGATTCCGCCGTCCGGCCACTGCCGCCGCGCACGCCGGACGGCGAAGGCGATGACCTTCTCGGTGATCTCCCGGCTGAACGCCATGGTGCGGATGAGTGCGCCTGGAGCGTGGCTGTTCTCCCCGGTGTAGAAGCCCTGGGCCTCGTCCCGGACCAGCAGCAGTGACGCCTCCGGGGTGGCGATGGCGTCGACCTTCACCGCCTGCAGGCGCTGGCGGACCAGGTAGAGCGACTGGGCGTTGATCGCCGTGCGGAAGATGGCCGGGACGCCGAGAGCGGCCCGCGTGCGGCAGAACTCCGCGTAGTGGTCGGCGTCCTCCCCGGTGAGTTCGCGGATCCGCTCGATTCCGGCGCCGGCCTTCAATGAGGAATAGGAGTGGTAAACCCGTTTCGACCGGGTGACATTGATTTCGACCGAATACGCATCGGCGACTCTGGTCAGCACCCGCTCGAAGACCGTCGCGAGTTCGGGGCCCGTTCCCCGGCCGACGGCAAGTCCGATGACTGGTTCCACGTGTGTTCCTCTGTCGAAGGCCGGATATGTCAGGCTGCCGTGATTTCGATCAGATCGGCCCACCGACCAGATGATCGCCCGGAATTCCGGTCTTCTCCGGGCGGTAGTAGTCCTTGATGCCGGCGGCCCAGACCGAGACCATGATCTGGTCGGCGTCCGATGGCCCGAACGCGTCGAAGAGCGCGTCGATGTTCGCGCGCTCGAAGCCGATGGCCGTCATGAGCGCCATGAAGACACGCCGCTCGATGAGTCCGTCGCCGTCCGGGTCGCCCAGTGCGGCCAGTGCCTCGGCGAAGTCGGTGATCGCCGCGTCGAAGCGTTCCGGGGAGAGGACGCAGGCGGTGTACTCCTCGAAGCTGATGCGGTTGTCGTCGTTGGCGTCCAGTTCCGCGGCGAGAGTCATCCAATAACGGTGGAAAGCGGCGAGCATGGCGGCTTTGGCCGCATCGTCGGAATCGGGGGCCGCCGCGATGACGCGGGTCGCCATGAGTTCGAAGTCCTCGGCTTCGAGGTAGCCGGTGCCGTCCGCGTCGAGCAGGGTGAAAATGAGCTGTACTCGATCGATGGCTGCTTTCTGCATATTCCATTACCTCTCTTTGGTCGCCACTCGAAATGAGGGATGAAATCGTGGCCCCGACTGTACACGACCATGCCGGACAATGACCCGGATGTTTGCGACGTGATTGGCGACCAAAGAGGCAAAATGCGACCAATAGAATAATTGCCATTAAACACCAAATAGCCTAATTATTCAGGCTGTTTGCGTCACTGCTCTGGTCGGTCGTTCACCAGATAGACGGTGTGAAATGCGGTAAGCGCTGGGTTTGGTGATGGCGCTCAGCTGTCCGGGGCCGGGTCGATCGAGGCTGTGGCGGGCGGTCCGCATGTCGGCGGCGAGTTTGCTCCGGGCGTCCGGGGAGGGGTCGACGATCGGCGGCAGCGGTCCGCGGAACCCGCGATGACGTTCGAGGCCGACCTCGCGCGGTCGCGGCATGGGTGCAGGAAGAGCCACTGCTCGGCGACGAGCGCGGGAGAGGTTGGACGGGCGTGCCGACGAGAGCTACGCTACTGGTCGTCCATGATGCAGAACACACACATCTGCCGGTTAATTGTATCACGAGGAGTGCTGTTGTCAAGCGAAGCGCTGCGTGCGGAGCAGAAGTACGTGTCGATGCTGTACGGCCGGCTCGACGAGCTCCGCGAACACGTCACCGGACGGCTGACCCAGGTGCTCGCGACATCCAGTGGCAATGCCCAGGCACGTGTCGAGAAGGACACCGCGCACGCCGCCTACGTCGAACGCCTCGCCCGGCTCAACGCGGCCGAGCAGGGCCTGTGCTTCGGACGGCTCGACATGCTCGACGGCGAGTGCCGCCACATCGGCAGGATGGGCATGTTCGACGACGCCGAGGACGAGGCTGAGGACATGGCCCCGCTGCTCATCGACTGGCGGGCACCGGCCGCCCGCCCGTTCTACCTCGCCACCGCGGTCACGTCGGAGGGCGTCCGGCTGCGCCGGCACATCAAGGACCGCGACCGCACGGTGATCGAGATCCATGACGAGTTGCTCGACCTCGAATCCGCGGCAGGGGCCAGGCACGAAGGGCTGGCGGGCGAGGCTACCCTGTTGGCCGCCCTGAACGCCGGTCGGACCGGCCGGATGTCCGACATCGTCCAGACGATCCAGGCCGAGCAGGATCGCATCATCCGGTCCGAGCACACCGGAGTGCTCGTTGTGCAGGGGGGACCCGGGACGGGAAAGACCGCGGTGGCGCTGCACCGTGCGGCCTACCTGCTTTACACCCGCCGGCGGCAGCTGGCGCGGCGGGTGGTGCTGGTGATCGGACCGAACGCCACGTTCCTGCGCTACATCGGGAACGTGCTTCCCGCGCTGGGCGAGACGAGTGTGCTCCTGTCGACCATCGGCGGGCTGTATCCCGGGGTGACCGCGGAACGACAGGAGACGCCCGAGACCGCCGAGGTGAAGGGCCGGCTGGCGATGGCCGAGGTGATCGCCGCCACCGTACGCGACCGCGAGTGGGTACCGGAGGACCACCTGGAGGTGGAGTACGAGAGACAGACGCTGCGCCTGGATCGGCGGACCTGCGAGCGGGCGCGCGACCTGGCGCGGGGCTCGCTGTCCCCGCACAACCCGGCCAGACCGCTCGTGGTCCGGGAGATCAGCGGAGCCCTCGCCGAGCAGTACGCCGAACGCGTCGGCACCGATCCGTTCGACGGTGAGCGTCTGCTGGACGACGACCAGGTGGAGAGCATCCGCCGGGAGATGCTCACCGACGAGGCGGTCATGGCCGCACTCGATGAGCTCTGGCCCGACCTGACGCCACAGCGGCTGCTCACTGATCTGTTCTGCTCCGCAGATCGCATCGCCTCCGCGGCACCGGGGTTCACCCCCGAGGATCGGGCGCTGCTGCTGCGGGAGCCCGGCGGTGGCTGGTCGCCCGCCGATGTGCCGCTGCTGGACGAGGCGGCCGAACTGCTCGGTGAGGACACCTGGGCGGAGCGGCTCCGGCAGGAGTATGAACGGCGTGAGCGGGTCTCCTACGCCCAGGGGGTGCTGGACGTCGCGATGGGTTCGCGGGCCACAGACCTGGAGGACGACCAGGAGGCCGAGATACTCACGGTCAACGACCTGGTCGATGCGGACACGCTCGCCGAGCGGCACCGGGAGGCGGACCACCGCACCTCGGCCGAGCGTGCGGCCGCCGACCGGACCTGGGCATTCGGCCACGTGATCGTCGACGAGGCGCAGGAGCTGTCGGAGATGGCCTGGCGGCTGCTGATGCGGAGATGCCCGGCCAGGTCGATGACCGTCGTCGGCGACACGGCGCAGAGCGGGGACCTAGCAGGCACCCTGTCGTGGGGACGGGTGCTCGACCCCTATGTCAAGGGGCGCTGGCGGCTTGAGAACCTCACCCGGAACTACCGGGTGCCGGCTGAGATCATGGCCGTCGCCACCGAGGTGCTGGCGGAGATCGACGCCGGCCTTGAGGCGCCCGTCTCGGTACGGGAGAGCGGTGTCGAGCCCTGGGGGCTCCGCGTGCCGCCGGAGGAACTCACCGACCGGCTGATCGAGGTCGTCGCGACCGAGGCCGCCGGGCTGACCGATCGGCGGCTGGCGGTCATCACACCGGACTCGCTGCTGGAACCGCTCGGCCTCGCGATCGCGGCGGGGGTGCCGGAAGCGTCCGTCGGTGAGGCTCCCGGTGCGCCCAGCCCCGTCGTCGCGCTGAACGTCAGGCAGGCCAAGGGCCTGGAGTTCGACGAGGTGCTGGTGGTCGAGCCGGGCCTGATCGTCGCCGAGTCGCCACGCGGGCTCAACGACCTGTACGTCGCCCTGACCCGTGCCACCCAGCGGCTGGGTGTGCTGCACAGCACGGGGTTCTCGCCGTCGCCGGCCGTGCCGCGTGCGCTGGAGGCGTGGCTGTTGGCGGAGGACTGAGACGGCCCTGGTCGCAGCAGGTCCGCGGAGGGTGCCGGTCGATAAGAGAAGGCCCCGGGTAAGACGGCGGTCGACCAAGATCCGATGTTCCGGCCGGGAGCCTCGCCGCCGTCTCACCGCAGCCCTGCCACGGCGAACCGGTACGGATCTTCCACGCGATGCCGTTCAGTACCCGGCGATCGTTACTCCCGTCAGGGCGGCTCGACCGCCCTGACGGGAGTAACTCTCATCGGTCAGTTCATGACGGCGAATCACCCGGACATGATCTCGTACGACCTGGATCCTTTTGACGGCGCACCTTAGCGGCCCTGCAGCGCCTTGACGTTGTCACCGAAGGTCCAGCCCTTCGAGCCGTCCCAGTTGATGGACCAGGTCATCAGCCCCTTGAGGTTGCCGCTGAAGCTGTTCCAGCTCTGGGAGACCAGTGAGGGCGACATGTATCCGCCGCCGGCGCCAGGCTGGGCGGGTAGGCCGGGGACCTGCTTGTCGTAGGGGACTCTGATCGTGGTGCCCTGGATGACCAGCCCGTTGTTCAGGCAGGTGGTCTGGGCGACGAAGCCTTGCACCGTGCCGGCGGAGTAGGAGTCGCCGGCGCAGCCGTACATGCTGCCGTTGTAGTACTGCATGTTCAGCCACCACAGGCGGCCGTTGTCCGCGTACTTCTTGATGATCGGCAGGTAGGCGCCCCAGATCGAGCCGTAGGTCACGCTGCCGCCGGTGACGTAGGCCGTCTCGGGTGCCATGCTCAGGCCGAAGTTGGACGGCATCTGGGCGAGCACGCCGTCGATGATGCGGATGAGGTTGGCCTGGGAGGCGGAGAGCTGGTTGATGTTGCCGCTGCCGGTGAGGCCGGTCTCGATGTCGATGTCGATGCCGTCGAAGTTGTACTTCTTCAGGATCGGCACGACGGTGGCGACGAAACGGTCGGCGACGACGCTGGAGTTGAGATCGATGCCGGCGGTCGCACCGCCGATGGACATCAGTATCGTCGCGCCTGCCGCCTTGGCCTGGCACATCTCGGCGGGGGTGGCGACCTTGACGGTGGCGTCCATGCCGTCTTCCCACAGCACGGTGCCGTCGGAGCGGATGACCGGGAACGCCGCGTTGATCACGTTGTAGCCGTGCTGGCGAATGCGGGGGTCGGTGATCGGCGTCCAGCCGAAGGGCGGGTGCACGCCGTTGACCGCGCCGTCCCAGTTCTCCCAGTAACCTTGCAGGACCTTCCCCACGGGCTTCGACTTCACCGGGCACGTCGTGTCACCCGTCGGCGTCGGGGTGGGAGAGGCCGTGGGCGTGGGGCTGACCGTCGGCGTGGGGCTGACCGTGGGCGAGGTCGTGGGAGTGGGCGTGGGCGTGGCTCCGGGACCGTCGAAGCTGACGTCGTCGGCATAGTACGTGCCCTGGCCGTACCAGCCGTGCAGGTAGACCACGGCGGTGGTCTGGTTGGCCGCGGTGGTGAAGGGGACCGTGAGCTGGCTGTACGCCGAGGGCGAGGAGGTCCAGGTGGAGCCGCCGCCGTTCACGCCGAGGTACACGTAGCCGCCACGGACCCAGGCGGTCAGCGTGTAGGCGGTGTTCGGCTGGACTGACACGGACTGGCTGCACCGGGCGTTATCGGAGGAGTCGGCGGCGCCGGCGAGCGCCTTCGTGCCGGAGCGGACGGGGGAGGCGACCACGGATCCCAGGCCGCCGGTGCAGGACCAGGGTGACAGGGCGCCGGTTTCGAAGCCCGGGTTCGCGAGCAGGTTGGCCGCGCGGGCCGAGGTCTGGATGACCAGGACCCCCAGGGCCGCGAGCAGTAATGAGACGACCAGCACGAGCGGGCGCGGTATTCGCGTCATGTGGATAACCCTTCTCCAGCCCGGAGACCGGGCTTTGGCGGGCGCGGCGCAGGACTGGCGGCCGCGATGATGGGGGGTGCGCGGTCTCTCATTATTGTAAAGAAACTTACCAATTGTCTACGGTGGCTCAGGTGCGGGCGCCTCGGCACACTGGCCACAGCCCTGGACGGCCGAAGCCGACTCCTCGACGTCGGCTGCGGGCCGGGCGCCGTGACGCTCGCTATGGCGCGGTTCTTCACCGAGGCGGTCGGGCGCTGACCCCGATGAAGACATGCTCGCCGAGGCCGAGCGGCAGGCCAGGCGTCGCGGGGTGACCAACGCACGGCGGGTAGCGGCCCGCGCAGAGGAACTGCCGGCCGGCTTGGGGGAGTTCCGGGTTGCGGTGAATGCCATGTAACCGGTATGACCGGTTACATGGCATTGAGTTGGAAACTGGTCATTGACAGTACGAACGCACCCGCGCTCGCGGACTTCTGGGCCGCGGCACTGGGCTACGAAGTGGAAGATCCCAGCGTGCTCATCGAGCAGCTGCTGGCCGCCGGCCATATCGGCGAGGAAGCGGTCACCGAGCATCACGGCCGTAAGGTCTTCCGTGGCTACGCCGCGATCCGCCACCCCGAGGACCCGTTCGACAAGACCAGCGGCGTCGGCCGCGGGCGACGTCTGCTCTTCCAGGACGTACCCGAGAGTAAATCCGGCAAGAACCGTCTGCACATTGACGTACACAGCGAGCCCGGTGGTCTTGACGCGCTGGCGGCACGGCTGGAGGGCCTGGGCGCCACCCGCGTCCGCGAAGTGAACAAGGGGCCCGCCGGACACTGGTGGATCATGCTGGACCCGGAAGGCAACGAGTTCTGCGCCGCATAGGCCCTTTCACGCGGTCCGGGATTTCCGCCCGAACTCCGGTCGCGATGTGGCCGCGGCTCAGGAGCTGGCAGACTTCGACCTTGACTTCCTCCCCATGCCTGGAGGCGGGGGCCGCCACGCTCAAGGAGATTCGATGACCGCAAAGACGATCACCGCCGCGGCAGCGGGCGTCTTCGAGCTCGGCGACCTGCCGGTCAACCGGATCGGGTTCGGCGCGATGCGCCTGACGCAGCACGGCACGGTGTTCGGGAACAGCGCCCCGAGCGACCGTGACCGGGCGATCACCGTGCTGCGCCGCGCGGTCGAGCTCGGGGTGAACCACATCGACACCGCGGCCTTCTACTTCTCGGCACTGCGCTCGGCGAACGAGCTGATCAACCGCGCGCTGGCGCCGTACCCCGATGATCTGGTCATCGTCACCAAGGTCGGGCCGGGCCGGGATCCGTCGGGTGAGTGGCTGTGGGCCAGGCCGGAGCAACTGCGTGGCCAGGTCGAGGAGAACCTGCGCCAGCTCGGCCGGAACCACCTCGACGTGGTGAACCTGCGCATCCCGCGGAGCCTGGCGACCGGCTCGATCGCCGAGCACTTCGGTGCGCTGGCCGACCTGCGCGACGCCGGGCTGATCCGGCATCTGGGCATCTCCAACGTCACGCCCGCACACCTCGCCGAGGCCCAGGCCATCGCGCCGGTGGTCTGCGTGCAGAACGCCTACGGCATCGGCGCACGGCCCGAGGACCACGAGTTCCTGCGTATCTGCGGGGAACAGGGGGTGGCGTTCGTACCGTTCTTCGCGATCGCCGGTGCCGGGCGCGAGGCGGGTGCGGGGGTCACCGACAGCGAGGAGGTGTTCGCCGTCGCACGCGCGCACGGCGTGACGGCCGCGCAGGTCCGGCTGGCCTGGACGTTGCAGCGCGGACCACATGTGCTGGCCATCCCCGGCACCGGCGACCCCGATCACCTGACCGACAACGTGGCCGCCGGCGCCCTGCGACTCTCAGAGGACGAAATGACCCGCCTCGACTCTCTTTAGAGGAGTAGGGCATCGAGTGCGAGCGTCACGACTTCGGCCACTACGCTTTGCCGATGTCGGCGGAAAGAGAATTCATGAGCTCCGATACGCGGTTGTACGATCTGCTTCTCTCGCACGTCGAGCAATACGACGACGAGACCAGCCCGTTCGAGCAGTTCGCCGTCCTCTGGTGCGAAGGCCGGGATCCGCGGTCGATCGCCGCCCTGCTCGGTGCCGACCTTGGCTCCGCCCGCATGTGCACCCTCGCCGGGGTCTGCGACGACCTGGACATCCAGTACGGTGACGGCGTGATCCTGGCCGGGCAGGCCGGTGCATGGGCTCTGATTCTCCAGGTCGCGGGTTGTGACGTCGTGCTCGACGAAACCCTCATGCGACTCTCCGAGGACGGCCGCCGGGCCCTGAGCGTGAGCTGGGACATCGGCGGTAACGAGGAGATCGGCTACGCGGTGAACGGCGCTGTGGCGGTGAGGCTCTCCTTCATCCTCCCCGAACACCGCACCGGGACGGACATCACCGCGCTGGATCCCTTCATGAATGGGCTGAGGTTCGATCTGGAAGAGAACGGCGGGTCGATCGAGGAGAGCATCTCGTCGGCGTTCGTCCTGGCGGGCCGGGTGACCGGTGAGGAGATCCACGCGGCCTGGCTGGACTCCCCGCACGAGCGCTTCGTGATCCCGCGCGTTGACAGCTGCTCGTAGCGATCGAACCGGCCTGGCAAGGTACGGCCGTTCGCCCCAGAAGGCCGGTGCCCACCTTCCCACGCAACCGTGGGCACCGGCCTTCCTCGACCACCGCCCGCCTTCCTGACCCCGGGGCCGGTGGCGATGACCAGGACTCACGCCGCCGGTCCCGGCTTCAGCGTGATCTGGCGTGGAGCCCCGGGCGTTCACGCCCGGGAGGAAACGACAGCGCGGGAGGGTCGCCAGGGCCCGAGCGGTGCGGTGACCGGTAGGCCGTCGAGCGGCTCAGTCCGGGCGTCTCTGGTCTTCGATGTACTCCTTGATGATCGATAGGGGTGCGCCGCCGCAGGAGGCGGCGAAGTACGACGGCGACCAGAAGTGCCCGCCCCACAGATACCTACGGATATGTGCCGGGTACTCCTTGCGCAGTAGCCGGGCGGACACGCCCTTGAGGCTGTTCACCAGCGTCGAGAGGGCGACTTTGGGTGGGTGGTGCACGAGCAGGTGCACGTGATCTTCCTCGCCGTTGAACTCGACCAGCTTCGCCCCGAAACTGTCGCACACCTCGATCATGATGTCTTCGCAGCGACGCAGAATCTCGTCGGTGAACACACCTCGCCGATACCTCGGGATGAAGACCAAATGCGCATGAAGCGTGTAAACAACGCTTCGGCCCCTTCTTATATCGGGGTTCGGTTCCCATCTCGGTGACATGGACCTAAGGCTAAAGTGTTCGAGGTGAAGCTGGTGGTGCAGGTGAGACTCCTGCCGACGCCTGAGCAGGCGGCGGCGCTGGAGGCGACCCTGCGCGCGGTCAACGACGCGGCCACCTGGGTGGCGGTGCTCGCCCACGACCAGCGGGTATTTCGCAATTACGATCTGCGCAGGCACGCCTACGGGCAGATCAAGGACGACTACGGGCTGGCGGCTCAGGCCGCGCAGCATGTCGTCAAGAAGGTCACCGACGCCTACGCCACGCTGCACGCCAATGTCCGCAACGGCAATGTGGGCAGGTCCGGCTCCGCGCGGCGCGAGCGGGCCTTGGCCAAGCCGATCGTCTTTCGCCCCGGCGCGGCCCAGTCGTTCGACGACCGCTGTCTGTCCTGGCAGATGGACGCGTGCACAGTGAGCATCTGGACCACGCGCGGGCGAATGAAAAACGTGGCGTTCACCGCCTCGGCCGATCAGCTCCAGACGTTGGCCGCCTACCGCAAGGGCGAATCAGACCTTCTGTACCGCGACGGCAGGTGGTTCCTCATCGCCACCTGCGACCTGCCGGACGTGCCGGTGCGCACCCCGAACGGATTCACCGGGGTGGACCTGGGGATCGCCAACCTCGCGACCACCAGCGGCGGGGTTCGCCACAGCGGCAAAGGTCTGAACGCGGTCCGCCACCGCCACCGCGAGCTGCGCCGCCGCCTGCAGGCCAAGCAGACCAAGTCCGCCAAACGGCTGTTGAAGCGGCGCCGCCGGGCCGAGGCCCGGTTCGCCGCGAACACCAACCACACCATCGCCAAGCAGATCGTGACCGAGGCGACACGCACCGGGCAAGGCATCGCCCTGGAAGATCTCCAGGGCATCCGCGACCGGGTACGGCTCCGCAAGCCCCAGCGGGTCACGTTGCATTCGTGGAGTTTTCACCAGCTCGGCCGGTTCATCGCCTACAAGGCGGCCCGTGCCGGTGTCGCCGTGGTGTACGTGGACCCGGCCTACACCTCGCAAGGCTGCTCGGCCTGCGGGCATGTGGACAAGAAGAACCGGCCCGACCAGGAAACCTTCCGCTGTACGTCGTGCGGCTTCGCTGAGCACGCCGACGTCAACGCAGCTCGTAACATCGCCGCACGCGGTGTCACGAGCTGGGCAGTGAGTCACGCTGCCTGACGCGGACCAGACCGTCGAAACCACCGACGGCGAGGAGCTGCAAGCTCAGTCCTTCAGGGCTGAGAAGCTGACGTATGGAGATCCAGACCGGTGTGGGCCGCGAGGAAGGTGAGCATGTCGGCGGCCAGGGCGACCGCGCGGCCGGTTGCGCGGGAGCCGTGGCCGACGTCCCCCTCGTGGCGGAGCAGGATCGGCCGTGAGCCCGAGGTCGCCCACTGCAGGGCCGCGCACATCTTGCGCGCGTGCAGGGGATCGACGCGGGAGTCGCCGCCGAAGGTGGTCAGCAGCGTCGCCGGGTAGTCGACGCCCTCGGTGACGCGGTGGTAGGGGGAGTAGCCCAGCAGCCGGCCCAGCTGCTCGGGGTCGTCGGCCGAGCCGTACTCCGAACGCCAGGCCGGGCCGAGCCCCGAGCGTTCGTAGCGGACCATGTCGAGCAGCGGTGCCGAGCAGACCGCGGCGGCGAACAGGTCGGGGCGCTGGGTCAGCGCGGCGCCGACCAGTAGCCCGCCGTTGGACTCGCCGCAGGCGCCCAGCTGTGCGGGAGTGGTCCAGCCGCCGGAGACGAGCGCCTCGGCCGCCGCCGCGAAGTCGTCGAAGACGTTCTGCTTGCGCTCCAGCATGCCGTCGCGGTGCCAGGCGGCGCCCTCCTCGCCGCCGCCGCGCAGCTGGGCGAGGGCGAACACCCCGCCGGCCTCGACCCAGGGCAGGATGTAGCCGGAGTACGAGGGGGTGAGCGAGAGCCCGAAGCCGCCGTAGCCGTACAGGATCGTGGGCCGGGGGCCCGAGCCGGGCCGTGCCAGCACGACCATCCGCACCGGGGTGCCGTCCGCCGAGGCGAAGACCACCTGCCGGGCCTCCAGCTCCGGCACCTGTACCGCGCCGGGCGCGGCGCTCCACAGCGAGGTCTGCCCGGTACGGGTGTCGTAGTGGTGCACGCTCGGCGGAGTGACGCTGTCGGTGTAGGTGAACCAGACCTCGTGGCCGCCCTCGGGACGGGTGGACATCGCGCCGGCCGAGCCGAGCCCCGGCAGCGGCACCAGGCCGCGCCGCTCCCCGGTCGCCAGGTCGTGGACGCTGATCTCGCCGACCGCGTGCCGGGTCCAGCCGACGAGCAGCGTCTGTCCGGCGATCGCGAACTCGCCGATCACCGCCTGCGGGTCCTCGCCGACCAGCTCGATCCAGTGCTCGGTGCCAGGCCGCGCGGGGTCGGCCACGCAGAGCCGTCCCCGTGGCGCGTCCAGGGTGGTGAGCAGGTACAGGCGCCCGTCGCGGCCGACCGCGGACATCGTCACCGCGCCCGCCGCCCGCTGGACGACCCGCAGGTCAGGGCGCTCGGGGGAGGAGGTGGACAGGTCGGCCAGCCAGAGGTCGTTGCCGTCGTCCGCCGCCGCCGAGACGGTCAGCCAGCGCCCGTTGTAGCTGATCCCCAGCCCGTAGGAGCGGTCCTCGCCCATGATCACGGCATCGTCCTCGGCCGGGGTGCCGAGCCGGTGCAGGCGGACCTGGCGGGCGCGGACGTAGAAGAACGCCTTACCGTCGGGCAGCCACGCCACCGGCGCGTACCGGCAGCGGTCGATCGGGCCGTCGACCACCCGCCGGGTGGCGACGTCCATCACCCGCAGCTCCGAGCGCTCGTCGCCGTGCGTGGAGAGCTGGTAGGCCATCAGCCGGCCGTCCGAGTCGGGCTGCCAGTGGTCGAGCGTGGTCAGCCCGCTCGGGTCCAGCTCCACCGGGTCGATCAGCGCCTCCTCGACCCCGTCGGGACCGGTGCGATAGAGGACCGCGTGCTCCTGGTCGGCCGTACGGCGCAGCAGGAACCGGCTCCCACCGCGCCACATCGGCACGCCGACCATCCCGGCGCCGGTCAGCGCGGCCACCCGCGCGTGCCACAGGTCGCGCCCCGGCAGCGCGGCGGCGTGGCCGCGCCACAGCTCCTCCTGGGCGGACATCCAGCCCCGCGTCTCCGGGCTGTCCGCGTCTTCCAGCCAGCGGTACGGGTCGGGCACCATGTGGCCGTGCAGGTGGTCGACGACCGGTTGCCGCTCGGCGGGAGGATAGATCATCGAATCTCCTTCGGCGTGGACACCCAGGGCTCTGGCTTCGGGGAGAGTCAAGGCACCAGCTCCTGTCTGCTCGACGGATTCCACTGTCCGGCCAGGTCGGCGTAGAGCGGGGAGGCGGCGAGCATCTCCTCGTGCGTGCCCAGCCGGACGCTGGTGCCGTCCATCACGAGGATCCGCCGCGCCCGCAGGGCGGAGGTCAGCCGGTGGGCGATGACGAGGAGCGTGCCGTCCCGGCGGGCGAACGCCTCCTCCGCGCGGGCCTCGGCCGCCGGGTCCAGATGGCAGGTCGCCTCGTCGAGGATCACCAGCCGGGCCGGGGCCAGGTAGGCGCGGGCCAGGGCGACCAGCTGCTGCTCGGCGGGTGAGAGCAGACCGGAGTCGATCCCGGCGGAGTAGCCGCCCAGCCGCGCCACCAGGTTCGTCAGGCCGACCGCGGCCACGGCCTCGTCCACCGCCTCCTTCGGGGCGTCGGACAGGTAGGTCAGGTTCTCCAGCAGGGAGCCGCGGAAGACGTACGCCTGCTGGGGGATGAGCACCCGGTCGGCGGGGTCGAGGCGGTCGGCGGGCACGCCGCCCACCATGACCTGGCCGGAGCCCGGCAGCAGCACGCCGGTCAGCAGCGCGGCGAGGGTGGACTTGCCGATGCCGCTCGGCCCGACCACGGCGATGTGGTCCCCCTCGGGGACCGACAGGTCGAGGCGGTCGATCACCGGTTCGGCATGCGGGCCGTAGGCGAACGTCACGCCGCGTAGCTCGGCACCTCCGCTCTCGGCCGCGAGCCGTCCGCGTGCCCGTACGGGCGGGTCGCCGTCGCGCAGCAGCCGGTCGAGTGCCACCCGGAGCCGGACGCCGTTGATCCCCAGCCCCTCCACGAGGTTGCCGAGCGCGGGCGCCAGCGACTGGGTGACGTAGGCCAGCGCGCCCAGGATCACCCCGGCGCCCGCGCCCTCGCGGAGCAGCCAGGGGGTCCCGGCCAGCACCAGCAGTACCGGCAGCCAGCCGCCCACCGCCAGCGACGCGGTGCGTAGCGCGGTCACCCGCGCCAGCGACCTGGCCGCGCGGGCCTGCTCGGTCACCCGGAGGCCGACGTCACCCGCGACCCGCTCCTCGGCCCGGCAGGCGGCGATGTCGCGCAGCCCGCCCACCATGCCGGCCAGCGCCCCGGCGGTACGCTCGTCGGCCAGGATGAAGTCCCGCTGCCGCCTGGCCAGGGCACGCAGCGACAGTGAGAAGAGGACGAGGCCCGCGCAGAACGGCGGCAGCACCAGCGCGAGCACCCCGGGGACGAGGGTCGCCAGCCCGAGTACCACGCTCACCACGGTGAACGCGAACGACCTGACCACGGTGATGACCGAGGCGAAGGCGTCGCGGGCCAGCTCGACCTGGAGGTTGGCGCGGGCCACCGCTCCCGCCCCCGGCCCCTGCCCGGAGGCGGCCGAGTGGCGCAGTGCGTCGTCGACGACATGCGCGAGCAGCTCCTCGCGGAACGGCTCCACGATCGCGGCGACGGCCAGTACCACCTGACGCGCGCCGACGGCGGCCAGCAGCCAGGCACCGCCGAGCAGGGCCAGCCAGGCGAACCCGGCCGCGGGGCGTCCCGCGCCGAAGCCGTCGTCGATCGCCCGCGCGACGGCC